>JAYTXS010000419.1:0-5968 GCA_043742845.1 Gammaproteobacteria bacterium | reverse complement strand
GCCAGGGTCTTGCCCTCAAACTCGTGCAAGTGCCCCGCGACCCACTCGTCGATTCGATCGGTGAGCAGCAGCACTTCGACGCCTTTGGCGCGAAACGCTTCCAAATGCGGGCTGTTGCGCGCCGCTGCCAGCGTGTCGGCGGTCAGGAAGTAGATCGCCTTCTGGTCCGTCTGCATGCGCGACACATACTGCTCCAGCGTGACCTCGGGTGTGTCGCCGGCGGCGGTCGAATGGAATCGCAGCAGCTTCGCAATGCGCTCCTTTTGGCTCGCATCTTCGATGATGCCTTCCTTCAGCACCACGCCGAAGGTCTTCCAGAATTCCGCATATTCCTCCGGCTTGTTCGTCGCCAGATCCTCGAGCAATTCCAGCGAACGCTTCACCAGCGCGCCCTTGATCTTCTCGACGGTGCGATTGTTCTGTAGCAGCTCCCGCGACACGTTCAAGGGCAGATCGGCGGTATCGACCAGGCCGCGCATGAAGCGCAGGTACGGCGGCAGCAATTCCGCTGCTCTGTCCATGATGAAAACGCGCTTCACGTAGAGCTGGATGCCGCCCTTCTGCTCGCGTTCAAAGAGATCGAAAGGCGCTCGCTTCGGCAGATACAGCAGCGAGGTGTACTCGACGTTGCCCTCGACCTTGTTGTGCGCCCAGGCGCGCGCGTCCTCGGAGTCGTGCGTGAGGTGTTTGTAGAATGACTGATAGTCCTCATCTTTGAGTTCGGATTTAGGACGGGTCCAGAACGCCTTGGCCTGGTTGACGGTCTCCTCGGTCTCGCCCGATATCAAAACGATGGGTATGCTCAAGTGATCCGAATACTTGCGCACCAACTGGCGCAGGCGCCCCGGCTCGAGAAACTCCTTGTCCTCATCGCGTAGGTGCAGGATCACTTCCGTGCCTCGATCCGCCTTGTCGCCGGCCTGAATCTGATACTGGCCTTCGCCGTCCGATTCCCAGCGCACCGCCTCGGAGTCAGTGCGCTTGGTCAGCACCGTGACCTTATCGGCGACGATGAATGCAGAATAGAAACCGACGCCGAACTGGCCGATCAACTGCGCGTCCTTGGCGGAATCGCCGCTCAGAGTCTCGAGAAATCGCCGCGTGCCGGAGCGCGCAATGGTGCCCAAATTGTCGATCACTTCGGCCTCGCTCATGCCTATGCCGTTGTCCTTGATGGACAGTGTGCCCGCCGCGCTGTCGGGGACCAATCGCACCGACAGATCGTCCGACCCCAATAAATCCGGCTTGGCTAGCGCCTCGAAGCGCAGCTTCTCGCACGCATCCGAGGCATTCGAGATGAGTTCGCGCAGGAATATCTCCTTATGCGAATACAACGAGTGGATAACCAAGCGCAGTACTTGCTTGGTCTCCGCTTGGAACTCTTTAATCTGCGGCTGTGTTTCGGTCGTCATGGGCCTTACAATCTCATTGTTATACGGGTGTTTCACGGGCGGCCTGCGCCCCGGATCAAATGGGGCCGTCAACGGGTTCTTCAAGGTATCACGGTCAAGAGCGTCACCAATGTGGCGGTCTGGGCGGCGCTGGCGGGCAACCTGCTCGTGGCTGCCGCCAAGTTCGCCGCAGCGGCGGTTACAGGCTCGGCAGCCATGCTGAGCGAGGCGGTGCATTCATTGGTCGACACGATCAATGAGGTGCTGCTGCTATACGGCATCGCACGCTCGGTCCGGCCCCCCGATCGACGCCATCCTTTGGGCTACGGTCGCGAGCTCTATTTTTGGAGCTTCGTCGTCGCCCTGCTGATATTCACTCTGGGCGCCGGTGTCTCGGTTTACCAAGGAGTGACGCGCCTGCTGCATCCCATGCCCATCGAACGGCCGGCCGTCATCTTCGTCGTACTCGGCATCTCCCTAGCCTTCGAGGGCGCATCGTGGCTGGTGGGCATGCGCGCCTTCCGCGCCACCCAACGTCACCGCGGCCATTCTCGGCATTGTCGTCGCGGCCGCCGGCACGGCACTCGCCATCCTGACGCAAGATTCGCGTTGGGACGGAGCAGCGTCACTGGCCATTGCGGTCATCCTGGCGGCGAGTATCGCCGGCGTCTGCAGCGCCAACGGCATCGTGACGGTGCAGCTCGCCCCCAATAGCGTGTTAGCCATGTTGAGCCTGGATTTCTTCGATTACCTGCGCGCACCGGACATCGAGCCGGCGGTAGTCGAATTGGAGACCCGCATTCGCAGCTCCCACCCGGAAGTGTCGGCCCTGTTCGTCAAGCCGCAAAGCGTGCTGCAGGCAGCGCACCGCCTTGGGCAAGGCGGTGGCCCAGTGCTAGCCGACCGGCTTTTCGACGCCGACCGCGACCGTGCAGCGCCGCAGGACGATGTGGGCGACGGCTGACAACCCGCCACGCTCGCCGATTTTTATGAGGGCCAGCCGGCCCGCGGATTGAAATCGAATTCTTTCTTCATCCGCTCATAGGCCTGTTTCGCCTGCTCGGATTGAGCCGCGGGCGTCACCAACTTGATGCTGACGATTTGATCGCCGCCGGGGGCGCCAGGAAAACCACGGCCGCGCAATCGCAGCTTCTGACCCGATTGTGCGCCGGCCGGCACGGTTAACTCGACGGTCCCGCCCAAAGTAGGCACGGCCACTTTCGCCCCCAGCGCCGCTTCCCAAGGGGCCAACGGGAGTTCGATTTGCACATCCCGGCCCTGCAGCAGGTACCAGGGATGCGGCCGTAGCCTGACGCGGAATATCAGTGACCCTCGGCCGCCGGCTCCGGCGATACGCAGCGCCTGGGAGTCGATCACGCCGGGCGGGATCTGCACATCGACATGGCGGGTGCGACCGGCCTCAGTGAGCGCCACGCGACGCTTCGTGCCGGCGAAAGCCTCCTCCACCGTGACATCCAGATAACCCGCCTCCGCTTCGGCCGGTGGCGCCTGTGCGGCGCCGCCAAACAGGCTGGAGAAGAAATCGCTGAAGCCGTTGACGTCGGAGAAGCGTTCACTACCTGGCTGCCCGAACCGCTGGCCCCAGTCGGGCGGAGGACGGAATTGTTGGCCCGGCCGGTAGTCTCGCCCCAACTGATCGTACGCGGCACGCTTCTCCGCATCGCGCAGCACTTCATAGGCCTCCTGGGCCTCTTTGAATTTGCTCTCCGCGTTCTTTTCCTTGCTGACGTCCGGATGGTACTTGCGTGCCGCCTTGCGGTAGGCGCGCTTTACCTCGTCTGCGTCGGCAGCACGGGTCACGCCCAGAATCTCGTAATAATCCTTATACTGCATGCCAGCCTTTTTCTATTAAAGCTATAAATTTCAAGGATATACAAACATTTTCCACGCGCTTACCGCGCGCCACAAGCCGCGTCGAAATTGGCGCGCCATCCTTGAAATTAGACCCCAATGTCCCGACCTACTGGGAGCAGGGTTACGATATTGTGATTACTTTCCGCAAAGAAAAGGGCTCATGGAGCGCATTTTGCTGTTTCTGGCGACCCATTGGGACGAACTAGGCCACGGAATAAGCCGTGTTGCAAATGGTGGTATGGTTACTTTTGCGCCGCCGCGGGGCGTGCCAAATACCTTTGAGCAGGAATCTAGATGACTCCAGAGAACGAAATCGTAGTTGAGCCAGCTGCCGCCGAGCGGGTGGGCCGCGAGCTGTCGCGCTGGTTCGGCAACAGTGATTTTGCGACCCGGCCCAAGCCCGTGGAGTTGCAGCGCGACTCCGGCAGGCATGTCGATTGGGCGCGAGTGTTGCCGTTCCTATTGATGCATGTTGCCTGTCTCGCCGTCATTTGGGTGGGATTCAGCTGGGTAGCGCTATCGGTGACGGCGGCGCTGTACTTGGTACGAATGTTTGCAATCACCGGCTTCTATCACCGCTATTTTTCGCATCGCACGTTCAAGACTTCGCGCGCCGGCCAGTTCATCTTCGGACTGCTGGGCGCTTCTGCGGTGCAGCGCGGACCCATCTGGTGGGCAGCGCATCATCGCCACCATCATGTCTATTCGGACAAGCCGGATGACGTTCATTCACCGGTGCAACATGGTTTTTTCTGGAGCCACATGGGCTGGTTCATGTCGCATAAGCATTTCGCCGCCGATCTGTCACGGGTAAAAGATCTGCTCAAATACCCTGAATTGCGCTTCCTGGATCGATTCGATATTGCAGTTCCAACCGTCTTGGGCATCGGCGTTTTCCTGCTGGGCGTACTGCTCAAGCACGTCGCGCCGGGCTTGGGGACCTCTGGCGGGCAGATGCTCGTGTGGGGATTCTTCATCTCCACGGTGGCGGTATATCACGGGACGTATACCATCAATTCCCTATCCCATGTCTTCGGGCGTCAGCGCTACAAGACCGGCGACGCCAGCCGCAATAATGTCTGGCTGGCCATCATCACCTTGGGCGAGGGCTGGCATAACAACCACCACCACTACCCCGCGTCGGTGCGCCAGGGGTTTTACTGGTGGGAATTCGACATCACCTTCTACCTGTTGAAGCTGATGTCCTACTTCGGCATAATATGGGATCTCAAGTCGGTGCCTGCAGCCGTCCGCGAGGGAGCCGGCAAGCGCTTCTAGTTTTTTTGCGCTGCAGCGCATCCGTTCACCGATGCCCGCCGAATAACCTCCATAGGCCGGATAAATCGGCGCCGGAGTGATTTTCTTAAATGCGCATCGCGGTTATCGGTTCGGGCATTTCCGGCATGGTGGCGGCCTATCGCCTGAGCCCCGACCATGATGTCACGATGTTCGAATCAGGCAGTCACGTAGGCGGCCACACACACACGGTGGATGTCGAATACCAGGGTCGTGACTACGCCGTCGATACGGGGTTTATCGTCTACAACGATTGGACCTATCCAAATTTCATCCGGCTGCTCGATGAGATTCAGGTTCCCTGGCAGCCGAGCCAGATGAGCTTCAGCGTCCGCTGCGAGAGCAGCGGCCTCGAGTACAACGGCACCAGCATCAACTCTCTGTTCGCCCAACGCCGCAACATCGTGCGTCCCGCCTTTCTGCGCATGGTGTCTGACATTCTGCGATTCAACGCCCGCGCGCCGCAGTTGCTGGAAGCCGGCGCGCCGGCCCTCACTCTGGGCGAGTATCTGCGGCGCGAAGGCTATTCGAAGTACTTCCTCGACCACTACATCATCCCCATGGGAGCCGCGATCTGGTCCTCGCGCCCGGTTGATATGCTGCAGTTCCCGGCGCGGTTCTTCGTCGAATTCTTCTCGAATCACGGCTTCTTGAGCGTGAACGACCGGCCGACCTGGCGGGTCATTCGCGGCGGCTCACGCGAATATGTCAGCCGACTAACGGCCCCCTTCGCCGACCGCATTCGCCTCAACACTCCCGTAGCATCACTGCAGCGGCGAACCAACGGGGTGACACTGCGGCTGAAGGATGGCGCAGTGGAGCATTTCGATCAGGTATTCATTGCCTGCCACAGCGATCAAGCCCTGAAAATGCTCTCTGACGCCTCGCATGAGGAACGTGAGATATTGGGAGCCATACACTACCACGCGAACGAAGCGCTGCTGCACACCGACGCCACGCTCATGCCGCGCCGGCCGCTGGCCTGGGCAGCGTGGAATTATCACCTGCCGATCGAGCACAGTGGCCGCGTAACCGTCACTTACAACATGAACATTCTGCAATCGCTCGTGGCGCCCACGCAATTTCTTCTAACTTTGAACCGCGGTGCGCACGTAGACCCCAGCAAGGTTCTCGGCCGTTATGTGTACCATCACCCGGTGTACACCACGGCTGCGGTGGCGGCGCAAGCCAGGCGCGATGAAATCAACGGCGAGCGCCGCACGTACTATTGCGGAGCATACTGGGGTTTCGGTTTTCACGAAGACGGCGTCAAGAGCGCGCTGGTCGCAATCGAGGAATTCAGCCGACGCCAAGAACATGAACAGCCGCATTTACAAAGGGTGGGTTGAACACCGGCGCCTGACGCCGCGCCAAAGCAGCTTTCGCTATCCCTTATTCATGTTGTA
>JAYTXS010000418.1:0-4692 GCA_043742845.1 Gammaproteobacteria bacterium | reverse complement strand
GTGGCGGGCAAACCTGTGGCGGTCAAGCCCGTGGCGGTCAAGCCCCTGGCGGGCACAGTCGCGGCCGTCAAGCCGGTTGCCGCCAAGGCTCCGCGTGTGAAGCCGAATTCCGCGACTCCAGCCAACGAGAAGGCCGCGCCGATCAAATTCGATACTCGCCCGCTCGTAGTGACCCGCCTGCTGCAGAACGACGAGGATGGCGACGGTGAACCCGTAGGCTCAGCCGCCTTGTTGGCGGGCCCGCGCAATGTGAAACCGTACATCGCCCGCCGTGGCGAGCAGTACATGAACAAGGAGCAGTTGGAGCATTTCGCGCGAATATTGCAGAACTGGAAGCGCGATCTGATGGTCGAGGTCGATCGCACCGTGCTGCATATGAAGGACGAGGCCGCCAACTTCCCCGATCCGAATGACCGTGCCACTCAAGAGGAAGAATTCAGCCTGGAACTGCGCACCCGCGATCGCGAGCGCAAGCTGATTCGTAAAATAGACGAGGCGTTGAAGCGTATCGAGGACGGCTCGTACGGCTACTGTCTCGAGACCGGCGAGGAGATCGGCATCAAGCGATTGGAGGCCAGGCCCGTCGCGACGCTATCGGTGGAAGCCCAGGAACGGCGTGAGCGCCGCGAAAAGCAGTACGGCGACCGCGACGACCGCTACCGCTGATAGGCCGCCGAGGCCGCCAAGTGGCGGATACGTTGGCCGATTCGCCCCGACGCCCTCGGGTGCCTTGCACTTCGGTTCACTGTATGCCGCGGTGGCCAGCTATCTCGACGCGCGCGCACATCGAGGCCACTGGCTGCTGCGAATTGAAGATCTGGATCGGCCGCGCGAGGTCGCGGGTTCCGCTGCCGGCATCCTAGACACCCTGGAAAAGTTCGGTTTTCACTGGGACGGCGAAGTCGTGCGCCAGCGCGACCGTGCCGACCTCTACGAGGCGGCACTCGAATCCCTGCATGCCAAAGGCCTCATTTTCCAGTGCTCCTGCAGCCGCCTGCAACTGGAGGACGAGACCCGCTATCCAGGTACCTGCCGAGCGCAGCCGCAGGCCGCAGGCGTACCTACGGCAAGCCGGCTGCGTGTAGAGAGCGGCAGAATCCAATTTCGCGATCGCATCCAGGGAGCCTATCGGCAAGATCTGAGTGCCTGCGTGGGCGATGTGATCCTCAAACGGCGCGATCATATATTCGCCTATCTGATGGCAGTCGTGGTCGACGACGCGCAACAAGGAGTGACGCATGTAGTGCGCGGCGCGGACCTTTTGGACAACACGCCGCGCCAAATCTACCTGCAGCAGTGCTTGGGGCTGCCGCTGCCGCAGTATGCGCACGTGCCGGTGATCACCGAGCCCAATGATGCCAAGCTCGCCAAATCTCGACGCAGTCTGAGCCTGGACCCGGAACAAGCGTTGCCGCAGCTCCTATCCGTGTTCTCCCTGCTGCAACTTGAACCGCCCGCCTTGCTCCAGGGGTCCAGCATCGCCGATGCTTGGGAATGGGCCATTGGGCACTGGGACATTCAAGACGTGCCAAAACGCCTGAATGTGCGCGTAACAGACTAAAAACCATACGGAAAATTGCCGATTTTGCCTTAGCGCTGCATTGCGCTATCCTTTGGGGGTACACCCAAGGATTGGTCATGCGTGGTCAGGCACGAACCGGCATCTTCCGGCGTCGCGTCGGCCAACACGAGCGAGGAGCCCTATGAGCGAACCGCGAGTGATAAAAAAATATCCGAATCGACGTCTATATGACACGGTGGAAAGCCGTTACATCACCCTGGCAGATGTCCGGCGCCTAGTGGTGGAGAGGATCGAGTTCGTCGTTGTCGACAAGAAGAACAATGCCGACATTACGCGCAGCATTTTGCTGCAAGTAATTGCCGAGCAGGAACATCTTGCCGAGCCCATTTTGACTCAGGACTTCATGGTCAACGTCATCCGTGCCTACGGCACCACGGCCCAGGGCCAAGTGAGCGTTCACCTGGAACAGACTCTGAAGCAAATCATGGCTCAGCACCCACAGGTGCGGCCTGCGCGCCCTCGAGCTGCAACGGATGAACCATTCAAAGGGCTGGCACCCATCCGCACACGCGATGGGGAAAAGGATCGAGACGAGCATCTCGACACGAAGTGAGCTCGATACGACGTGAGCTCTGCTGCGCCTTAAGGAGCACGCGGCGATTGCGGATTGTCTGCGCGAAAGGCGTTGCAGCACTTGGCCGCAACGCCCTTGCCGTTCAATTGCCTAGGCGGCGTCGACGTTGCGCATAGACAAGCGCACGCGCCCCTGCCGATCCACTTCGAGAACCTTGACCCGCACCACGTCGCCTTCCTTTAGCTTGTCGCCGACGCGCTCGACGCGCTCCTCGGAGATTTGCGAAATGTGCACCAAGCCATCGCGGCCCGGAAGAATCGTCACGAAAGCGCCAAAGTCCATCAAGCGCGCGACCTTGCCCTCGTAGATGCGGCCGACTTCGATGTCCGCAGTAATCAACTCGATGCGGCGCTGAGCTTCGCGGCCCGCGGCACCCTGAACCGATGCGATCTTGACGGTGCCATCGTTCTCGATGTCGATAGAAGTGCCGGTTTCCTCGGTGATCTGTCGGATGACTGCGCCACCCTTGCCGATCACTTCGCGAATCTTCTCCGGATCGATCTTCATGGTGATGATGGTCGGTGCCCATTCGGACATGTTCTCGCGCGTCTTGGACAGAACCTTGTTCATCTCGTCCAAAATGTGCAGGCGACCATCACGCGCCTGATCCAACGCCACCTTCATGATCTCGCGCGTAATGCTCGTGATCTTGATGTCCATCTGCAGCGCTGTGATGCCGTCCTTGGTTCCCGCGACCTTGAAATCCATGTCGCCGAGATGATCCTCGTCGCCCAAGATGTCGGTCAGCACTTTGAAGCGCTCGCCTTCCTTGACCAAGCCCATTGCCACGCCGGCCACCGGCGCTTTGATCGGCACACCGGCATCCATCAGCGCGAGGCTGGTGCCGCAAACCGAAGCCATGGAGCTCGAACCATTCGATTCGAGAATTTCCGACACCACGCGAATGACGTAGGGAAATTTATCGACGCCCGGCATTACGGCCTTGACGCCACGTTTGGCAAGATTGCCGTGTCCGATTTCGCGCCGCTTGGGAGATCCCATCATGCCGGTTTCGCCGACGCTGAACGGCGGGAAATTATAATGCAGCATGAACGGTTCTTTGCGTTCGCCCGTCAGGCCGTCGATGACCTGTGCATCGCGTCCCGTGCCCAAAGTCGTGACCACCAGAGCCTGGGTCTCGCCGCGGGTGAACAGTGCCGAGCCGTGCGTTCGAGGCAGCACGCCGGTGCGGATATCGATGCCGCGCACCGTCTTGGTGTCTCGGCCGTCGATGCGCGGATGCCCATCCAGAATCTTGCCGCGCACCAATCGATACTCGAGATTCGAGAACTCGCCGCCGACCTGCTCGGCAGTGAACTTCGCCGCCTCGCCCTTGGCGAGCGCCTCGACCGCAGCCGCTTTGATTTCCTTGATCTTGGCGTAACGCTGCTGCTTCTCCGTCAGCGAGTACGCCGACGCCAGATTCGTCTCCGCAAACGCGCTCACCGCTGTTTGCAGGTCTTTATTGGTTTGCGGGGCGAGCCATGCCCACTTGGGCTTGCCGGCTTCCGCAGCAAGCTCGTTGATCACCTTGATCGCCGCCTGCATTTGTTCGTGTCCGAACGTGACCGCGCCCAGCATGATCTCTTCATTCAAGCCGTCGGCTTCCGATTCCACCATGAGCACGCCTTCTGCCGTGCCTGCGACCACGAGATCGAGCTTCGATTCGGCGAGCTGCGACTTGGTGGGATTGAGAACGAACTTGCCATCCAGGTAGCCGACGCGCGCGGCGCCAATGGGGCCCAAGAACGGCATGCCGGAAATGGCCAGCGCGGCGGAGGCGCCTAGCAGCGAGGCAATATCGGGATCGACTTCGGCATTGACTGACAGCACCGAGGCAACCACTTGAACATCATTGATGAAACCTTCAGGGAACAGCGGCCGTATCGGCCGGTCGATCAGGCGCGAAGTCAGTGTCTCTTTCTCTGTCGGGCGGCCTTCGCGCTTGAAAAATCCGCCTGGGATGCGGCCCGCGGCGTAGGTCTTTTCCTGGTAGTTCACTGTGAGGGGGAAAAAATCGCGTCCCGGCGTCGCCTTCTTCAAGCCAACGGCGGTGACCAGCACCACCGTGTCGCTCATGGTGACGAGCACTGCGCCGTCCGCCTGACGCGCGAGTTCGCCCGTCTCAATCGTTACGGTGTGATCACCATATTTAAAGCTTTTTTTGATAGCGCTCACGTAGCCCCTCAGCGTAATAGAAAACGAATGAACGAAGGCCGACGCACGAGGCGGTCGGCCCGAAGCGGCGCCGCTAGCGGCGTAATCCCAAGCGCTCGACTAATTGCGTGTACTTGTCCGGAGTTTTGCTCTTGAGATAATCGAGCAGCTTGCGGCGTTGGTTGACCATTTTGAGCAGACCGCGGCGTGATGCGTGATCGGCTTTGTGAGTGGTGAAATGCTGGCTCAAGCCATTGATGCGCTCGGACAACAAAGCAACTTGAACTTCGGGGGAACCGGTGTCTTGCGCGCTGCGCTGGAATTTACCGACGACGCCCGTCTTTTCTTCGCGAGTAAGTGGCATTAAATCAAACCTCAA
>JAYTXS010000417.1:0-2385 GCA_043742845.1 Gammaproteobacteria bacterium | reverse complement strand
AATGCGGACGCGCGATTCATCGCGCTCGCCTGCGAGTCGCTGCACATGGCACGCGATTGGATCAATACGCCGGCGGGCGACTTCGGTCCCGCTGAATTTGCCGCTGCTGCGCGCCGGCTCGCCGAACGGCACCATGCAAACTATCGTGAGTGGCTGGGCGAGGAACTGCTCGCGGCAAATTTTCCGGCCATTCATGCCGTGGGCCGTGCCAGCAGCGCGGCTCCCCGGCTTGTCGAGCTGCGCTTTGCGCCTGATGCGGGCGAATCCTATCCGCGCCTGACCTTGGTAGGGAAGGGCGTGTGCTTTGACAGCGGCGGTCTCGATATCAAATCGGGCTCCGGCATGGCCCTGATGAAAAAGGACATGGCCGGAGGCGCGGTGGCGCTGGCGTTGGCGCACATGCTCATGAGCGTCAAGTTGCGGGTTCAGCTGCGCGTGCTGGTGCCGATGGTGGAGAATGCCATCAGCGGCAATGCTTACCGCCCCGGCGATGTGCTGACTACGCGCAAGGGTTTGACGGTCGAGGTCGGCAACACCGATGCGGAGGGTAGGCTGGTGTTGTGCGATGCACTGGCACTGGCGGATGCCGAGCACCCCGATTTGATCATCGACTTCGCGACCTTGACCGGGGCGGCGCGGGTGGCGCTAGGTCCGGAGTTGCCGGCGCTGTTCGGCAATGATGAGGCGATGGTGCAGGACTTGGCGCGCGAGGGCCAGGCCGAACACGATCCGCTGTGGCCCATGCCGCTATGGTCGGGCTACGAGGATGAACTCGCCAGCAAGATCGCTGATTTGAACAATGTCGCTGCATCGAGCTTCGCCGGCGCCATCTTCGGCGCATTGTTTCTCAAGCGCTTCGTGAGCGAATCGACGCCTTGGATGCACATCGACTTGTACGGCTGGAATTCAAAGGACCGGCCGGGCCGCGGCGTCGGCGCCGAGGCGCAGGGCGTGCGCGCCGTGTATAGATACCTGCTGAAGCGCTACGGCACCCACTAACGTTATGCTAAAACCTAAGGCTATGGTCAAGAAAAAATCCAAGTCAGTCGATACCCGTCGCTATTCCCGCATCGTCGTTGACGGCGTGCAGCAGACGCCCAGCCGCGCCATGCTGCGCGCCGTCGGATTCGGCGACGACGATTTCGCAAAGCCGCAAGTCGGCATCGCCTCGACATGGAGCAATCTGACTCCCTGCAATATGCACATCGATGAGTTGGCGCGGCTGGCAGCGGCCGGCGCGGAGGCCGCAGGAGCCAAGGCGATCACCTTTAACACCATCACCGTATCCGACGGCATTTCGATGGGCACGCCCGGCATGCGCTACTCGTTGGTATCGCGTGAAGTCATCGCGGATTCCATAGAAACCGTGGTGGGCGCGCAAGGCTTCGACGGCGTAGTCGCCATCGGCGGCTGCGATAAGAATATTCCCGGTTGCCTGATGGCTCTGGCCCGCCTCGACCGTCCTGCGGTGTTCGTCTATGGCGGCACCATACGGCCGGGAGCCGAGAAGCGCGATATCGTCTCGGTGTTCGAAGCCGTGGGAGGCTACGCGCAGGGCACGGTGACCGAGCAGCAGCTCAAATTCATCGAGCGTACCGCGATACCAGGGCCCGGTTCCTGTGCCGGCATGTACACCGCCAACACCATGGCGTCGGCCGGCGAGGCGCTCGGCATGAGTCTGCCGAACAGCTCGGCGCAGGAGGCGGTATCCGGTCATAAGCGGGACGACTGCTCGCGCGCCGGCGCTGCCGTCGTTAAATTGATCAAATCGGGACTCACCCCGCGGCATATCCTGAGTCGGCGGTCGTTTGAAAATGCGATCACAGTGGTCATTGCGCTCGGCGGCTCGACCAATGCGGTGCTGCACTTGCTGGCCATCGCCTCGTCCGCCAATGTCAAACTCGCGTTGGATGACTTCACGCGCATTGGCAAGCGCGTACCGGTACTGGCCGACCTGCGCCCGAGCGGCCGTTTCTCGATGTCTGAATTGGTGGCGATCGGCGGCATTCAACCCTTGATGAAGACCCTGCTGGATGCAGGTTTACTGCATGGCGATTGCCTGACCGTCACGGGCGCCACGCTGGCGGAGAACCTACGCGACGTTGCGCCCTACGCCGCGGGCCAAAGCATCGTGCGGACCTTGAGCGATCCCATAAAAAAGGACAGCCACTTGGTGGTGCTGTATGGAAACCTGGCCCCGCAAGGCGCCGTTGCAAAAATTACCGGTAAGGAGGGGTTGCGCTTCGAGGGCAAGGCGCGGGTATTCGACTCGGAGGAACGCGCGCTGCAGGGAATCCTGGGCAGTAAGGTCAAGGCGGGCGATGTGGTGGTCATCCGCTACGAGGGTCCGAAAGGCGGCCCGGGCATGCGTGAAATGCTGAGTCC
>JAYTXS010000416.1:0-2123 GCA_043742845.1 Gammaproteobacteria bacterium | reverse complement strand
GCGGCGACCAGCTTCTCGAGGCTTCCGATGCAGGACCTGCCGACGGGCCGTGACAACAGCGTTTCCAGGATGAAGCGCGGCCAGCCGATTTTCTTGATTAGATGCACCGCTTCCATGTCCTGCAGCTTCGCCTTGGATCCCTTCAGGCCGCCCTTGCTCAGCCACTCCTTCAAATTGGTGGAGCGGCCCATGTTCACGAAAAAGGTGTTCTTGACCCCAAACTCGTCGCACACACGCATGATTCGCGGCAAGCCGTCCGTGATGCAGGCGCGGTGATCGATGTCCCATCGGAACGAGAAGAGTTTCTTGGCGGGCTGGCTCATAGGCCGAACACTATAGCAAACCTGTTTCAGAGCGCTCGCGGCAGCCATTTTTCCGTGATCTGCGCACGGCAGCGCCGCGCGGCCGATTTGACCGCTCGCCGGAAAAACTGTGACCTGGGTATCAGGTGATGCCGTAGCGGTGGGCGCGAGACCCGCTTCCTTGCGCAGCAGGGTGGAATTTCCTATCCTCCGCCGGATGTCTGCGACCACAAGTGAACGAAGCAACACCCTGGCAGTTCTAGCTCGTGAGAAATTCGATGTCGTGGTGATCGGCGGCGGAATCGGCGGCGCATGCACGGCCTGGGACGCGGCGCTGCGGGGTTTGCGCGTCGCGCTCATCGAACAATCGGACTTCGGCGGCAGTACTTCATCCCAGTCGTTGAAGGTCCTGCACGGCGGAATTCGTTACCTGCAGCATCTGGATATCTCAAGGTTGCGTGAGTCCTGTGCGGAGCGCGGCGCCTTTTTGCGTATCGCGCCGCATCTGACGCGCCCGATTCCTTTTGCGCTGCCGACCTATGGCTTAGGTATGCGCGGCAAGCTGCCGCTGCGCGCGGCATTCCAGCTGCTGAATATTTTCACGGCCGGCCGCAACGCCGGCATTCGCGACCGGCATCAGCACATTCCGTCGCCTTTCATCATGTCGCGGCATGAATTCGTGGATAAATTCCCGGCTTTCGATGCGCCCGGATTGAGCGGGGCGGGGGTCTTTTATGACGGGCAATTGCTCAATCCAGCCCGGATCGTGTATTCAGCCGTGCGATCCGCGCAGTCCGCTTCCGCCACCGCCGTTAATTATTGCGCGGCGGAGAGGATATTGATCCGAGACGGGCGCACGGAGGGCGTGGTTGCGCGGGATACGCTCAGCGGCGAGGCCTTCGAGATCCATGCAACGATCGTAGCCAATATGAGCGGACCGTACGCGCCGGCGTTGAACAAGCGAGCTGCCGGTGCGCCCTTGAATGTTCCTCTGTCGCGCGACATGGCCATCGTCGTGAATCGCAAGCTGCTGCCGGGGATGGGCGTGGGAATTCAGACCAAGTACAAGGATCCCGACGCCTGGCTGAGCCGCGGCAATCGTCATTTGTTCATGGCACCGTGGCGCGATTACACGCTGATCGGCGTGCACAGCCGCGTCTACGAGGGAGATCCGTACCAATTGACCGTGACGGAAGAGGAGATTCAAGGTTTCGTTGACGAGGTTGGCGAAGCATGTCCGGGCCTGGGCGTGACTCGGGACGATATCGCGGTCGTCAACGCGGGTCTGCTGCCCTTCGGCGAAAATGCGCCTGGCAGCAAGGATTTGAGCTTCGGCAAGCGCTCGGTGCTGGTCGACCATGGCCAATCCGGCGGCCCCGAGGGATTGCTGTCGGGGATGAGCGTGCGTTGGACGATGGGCCGGTTGTTGGGGGAAAAGGCCGTCGATCTTATATTGAAGAAATTGAATATCGCTGCTCGACCGTGCCGCACGTCGCAGACGCCGCTCGCCGGCGGCGACATCGCCGATCGCCAGGCGTTGATCAACTCCATTCAAGCGCGTGTGGGGGGTTCCATTCCACAGAGCTCCATCACGCACCTGGCCGATACATTTGGTACCCTTTGCAACGACGTGCTCGACTTGGATACGGAGCATGAATTGCTTGCCGATGGTACGACGCTGGCGTGTGAGATTCGCTTCGCAGCACGCCACGAAATGGTGGTGACGCTGGCGGATATCGTATTGCGGCGATTGGATCTGGGCACGGGCAAGAGGGCCGACGACGCCGCTCTGGAACGGTGCGCGCAAATCGCCGCTGAGGA
>JAYTXS010000415.1:0-3819 GCA_043742845.1 Gammaproteobacteria bacterium | reverse complement strand
AATTGATCGCCGCGTTTCTGTGCCAGCTTGTCTGTGACATTGAGCAACTTGGTAAGCTCATTCCCGACATGCACTTCGCCCGCGTTGCCCTCGACTTTGGCGATCCGGTCCATGGCCCCGGCAAGATCCGAGCGTAGCTTGGCGACCTGAGCACCTGCCTTCTCCAGCAGTGGCCGCGCAGTGCCGCCCTCTTGGTCAAGCAGCGCCGCCAGCAGGTGAACCGGCTCGATATACTGGTTATCTCGGCCTACGGCGAGCGACTGGGCATCCGCCAGAGCCCCTTGAAATTTGGTCGTCAGCTTGTCTTGTCGCATACGGATGGCCTTGAGAAAACGCTCTGAATGGTCGTTATTTGGGGGTACACAGGGCCCAATTCAACGGTCTTCAGTGAATGCCGCCGGCTTTGCGCGGTTCCAGCCAAATCAAGCTCGCCTGCCTGCCGGTGACGCCGTCGCGGCGATGCGAAAAATACCGACCCCCTGCGGCAAAGGTGCATTCGCCGCCACCATAGATGCGGCCCACGCCAAGGCTGTGCAAACGGCGGCGCGCCAGTTTTGCCAAATCCGCCATGAACCGCCCACGTTCGTTGGCTATGAAGGCCGACTCGCCTCCCGCATCGGCTTTCAGCAGCGCCTGGCGAACCTCGGGCCCTACTTCGAAATGTTTCGGTCCAATGGCCGGCCCCAGCCACGCCAACAGCCTGCCCGGCGGCACTTTGAGCGCCTGAACCGTGGCTTCGATCACCCCGAGCGCCAGTCCCCGCCAGCCGGCATGAGCAGCCGCCACCAGACCGCCGGTGTCGGCCGCCAGCAGCACGGGCAGGCAATCCGCCGTGAGAATCGCGCACACCCGGCCGGCTTGCCGCGTCATAGCGGCGTCGGCCGGCCCGACGCCGCCGAGGGCATCGAGATCCGCCACATGGGTGCCGTGCACCTGCTCCAGCCATACCGGCTCTTCAGGCAAAGCTGCCGCCGACAATAGACGTCGCCGATTCTCGGCCACGCTGGCCGCCGCGTCGTCCACATGGCCCCCCAGATTGAGCGATTCGTAGGGCGCCGCGCTGGCGCCGCCGGTTCGAAAGGTCGAGAGCGCTCGAACCCCGTCAGGCGCGGGCCAGCCGGGTTCAACCCAGGAGACACTCACCGAGCGCGCCGCGGCTTGCGCATGGCGGCCTCCGCCGCGTCGCGCACGGCCTCGCGCCCATCCTCGCGCAACACTTCGAGCAGCTGCGCAAAATCCGGCGGCACCGGGCGCTCCAAGGTCAGACGCTTGCCGCTGCGAGGATGATCGAAGCCCAGCAGCGCGGCATGCAGGGCCTGGCGCTTGAAGCCGCGCAGTTCCTCGCCAAGGGCCGGCGTCGCGCCGCGCGGCAAGCCAAAACGCCCGCCGTACACCGGATCGCCGACGATGGGATACTTGATGTGCGACAGGTGCAGGCGAATTTGATGGGTGCGCCCGGTCTCTAATTTCACGCTCAAATAGGTATGTGCCCGGTAACGTTCCAACACCCGATAGTGGGTCACCGCCGCGCGGCCCGAGACCCGAATGGCCATGCGCAACCGATCGCCGCGGTGACGCCCGATGGGCTCATCGATCGTCCCGCCCCCGGTCATGACACCCACGCATACCGCCACATATTCACGCGCCATGGTGCGTGCCTCCAGTTGACGGCTGAGCGAGGTCTGGGCTTCGGGGGTGCGCGCCACCACCAATAGGCCGCTCGTGTCCTTGTCCAGGCGGTGAATCAGGCCGGCTCGCGGCAGCGCCGCCAATGATGCGTCCAGCCCGAGCAAGGCGTTTTGCAAGGTATGGCTGGGATTGCCTGCGCCCGGATGCACCACCAGTCCTGCGGGCTTGTCGACCACCAGCACGTCGCGATCTTCATGCACCAATCGAAGCGCGATGGCCTCCGGCAGGATCTGGGGTTGCGCGACTTCATCGGTGGTCATTTGCACCCGGACGCGGGAGCCTGCCTCCACGATGTCCCGAGGTTTGCAGGCGCCGCGGTCCAGTTCGACTGCGCCGGCCTCGATCCATCCCTTGAGCCGCGTTCGCGAATGCTGCGGCATCAGCTGGGCCAACGCACTGTCCAGCCGCAGCCCGGCCAATTCGGCCGGAATCGTCAGATCGATGACTTGGAACTCTGCGGTCATAGGGCACTCGAAGCTAGCGGCGGGGCATCGGGTATACTGCCGCGCTTTGAAAGACCACCCATTGTAAGGAATTGCCTGTGAGACTGCGTGATCTTGTCCGTCCGAGCCGAGTGCTGCTGCTCGCGGCAACACTTGCGATGCTGGCGGCCGGCTGCCACGGCCACCGCGCCGACGATGCGAAATCCGGCCCCGAAGTGATCTATGCGCGCGCGCAGAAGGCCATGAAGAATTCCAGCTATGGGGAGGCCATCAAGCAGCTCGAAGCGCTGCAATCGCGCTTTCCGTTCAGCGAACCCGCGCGCCAAGCGCAGCTGGATTTGATGTACGTCTACTACAAGGCCCGCCAGACCGACCCTGCCATCGATGCCGCGGACACCTTTATACGCGAAAATCCCACCAACCCTCGGGTGGACTACGCCTACTACATGAAGGGATTGGTGTATTTCGAGCGCCAATCCAACTGGCTGGAACGCAAGTTCAACGTCGATTTGTCGCAGCGCCCGCCGCTCAATGCCCGCAAATCTTTCGAGGCGTTTCAGCAACTGCTCGAGAAATTCCCGCACAGCCAGTACGACACCGACGCCCGCCAGCGCATGGTGTTCCTGCGTAATCGACTGGCGGACTTCGAGCTGCACGTCGCGCTGTACTACATGCGCCGCGGCGCCTACGTCGGCGCCATCAACCGCGCCAAGTACTGCGTTGAGAACTACGATGGGGCTCCGGCGGTGAAGGGTTCCATGAAGGTTCTGGTGGATGCCTACCGCAAGCTGAAGATGACGGATCTGGCGGCCAACGCCGAGCGCGTCTACGGCGACAACTACCCGGCCAGCACCAACGACGTCGTCCACAAGAAGCACTGGTGGGCCTTTTTCTAGCGCGATTGGTACCCGCTGGTAATCGGATACCGCCAATCGCGTCCGAACGCGCGGCCGCTCACGCGCACGCCGGGGGGCGCTTGGCGGCGCTTGTACTCGTTGCGCTTCACGAGATCCAAAATGCGCCCTACAGTCTTGCGGTCGAAGCCGCGGGCGGCGATCTGATCCACTGACAAGTCTTCCTCGATGAAGGCCTCGAGGATGGGATCGAGAACTTCATAGGGCGGTAGGCTATCGGTGTCCCTCTGCTCGAAGCGCAGCTCCGCCGATGGCGGCCGCTCGATCACTCGCGCCGGAATGACCTGCGACCGGGCATTGCGCCAGGCACACAGCCGGTACACCAGCAATTTGCTGCAATCCTTGATGGGAGCGAAGCCGCCCGCCATATCACCGTACAGCGTGGCGTAGCCCACCGCCATTTCGCTTTTGTTGCCGGTGGTGAGCAGCATTTTGCCGGTCTTGTTCGAAATGCCCATCAACAACACGCCGCGGCAACGCGACTGAATGTTCTCCTCCGCTGTGTCCGGCGGTCGACCGGCAAATTCGTTTTTTAACGCGGCAAGCGTCGCCTCGAACATGCCTTCGATGGAGATCTCGCTGTGCTTGACCTTGAGCCATGTCGACTGCAGCGCCGCGTCGTCCCTGCTCATCTGCGAGGTATAGCGCGAGGGCATGGCCACCGAATGCACCCGGTCCGCACCCAGCGCATCGACCGCAATGCACAGGGTCAAGGCCGAATCCACGCCTCCGGACAGGCCCAGCACTACCCCGGGGAAACGATGCTTGTCGAC
>JAYTXS010000414.1:0-4008 GCA_043742845.1 Gammaproteobacteria bacterium | reverse complement strand
AGCGCCTGAATATAATAACGGGTCTTCCGGTAAACGTGTGGGGTGCGCCGGGAGACCGGCAAGGAGTAGGTGGTGCAAGTCCACTGCGATGAAGATGTAGCGATTCACATCGGCCCCGAGTCATGCGCAGGCGTCCGCGAGGATGTCGGCGAAGCGTTGTCAGCGCTTGGGAGTAGTCCACTCCCGCCGTAACCACGGCACCGCTGCTCGAGGGCTGCAGAATCCTGTCGGTAACCCACGCCAACCTGCGCACTGAGCTTGGTCGTGTCGGTGTTGAGAATCTTGTAACCCAGGCCCGCGGATAGGCTGTCCTGATGCTGAAATCCACTGAAGTCGTCGTGTGCATAGCGCAACGCACCGAATCCGAACAAATCAGTGGTGATGTCGTAGTTGGATTGCCACAGTGCATCCCAGCGCTCAGCCGCGGTCACGCCGGCGCTCTGGCCATACAGACCCCCTAAGTGGAACTTGTGCTCCCAAGGATTTTTCAGCAATGCCACATCGATCGCGCATTAGCGGACTTGGCCTCCGAAAATCCCTGCGAGGCCAAATAACCGATCTGTCCTTTCCCAGTCCAAACGCCCTGCGGCGGCGGTGGCGGGGAGTCGTCCGCCATCGCCAGGCTGGGCGCTACCATAGCGCAACATAATATTAAGGCACGAATTTGCATGACCTGAGAATCCTTTGTTTGACTGAATATCGCGGTTCGCACGGAAACGCGCTGAAGGGTAGATCGCCTCGCAAAGCGAGTTGGGACGACACCTGCGTATCGCCCCAACTCGATCGATGGGTCACTGGCAGACCTTGCCGTGGTCGGGGCGATTGCCTTGCGCTTTCGCGTCGGCTTCAGACATGTAAGCCCCTTCCTTGGTTTTGCCGTACCAACGGTCCGAAGGACAGTGGTAAACCTTGCTGCTCTTATTGACCCAGACCATGCCAGGACCGCCGCCCGGAGCCGCCTGGGTCGCCGCTGCGGTACCCGCTGAACTGGGCATCGGGGTTGGCTTGGTCGGTGCCGGCGCTGGCACAGATGCCGTGGCCGCCGGTGCGGCGACCGCCGCTCCCGTAACTGCCGCGGTGGCGGGGGCGCTCGCGGAACCGGAATCGGTCGCGGCATACCAGGTCTGCACACCCTTATGGCCATGGCACGCACCTTTCTTCGTCGCGCCTGACCAGTAAGTACCGTCCTTGCACAGGCCGGTGCTGCCAGCCGGCGCGCTGGCCGGCGCCTGCGCAAAACTCACCCCCGCAAGCAGCAGCAAGCCTGCGACCAACGACGTCGTCTTGATTACTCGCAACATGGATATTTCCCCTAAGTGGCATTGGTGACCGGAGCCAATTCAACGCGCCGTGTCTGTCGGGGATTGTCCCTGAAGTCATCGCAAAACAATGTAACGGATTGTCGAATGCGCATCGATCACCATACCGAAGTGCCGCCGGGGGGATAGAATGCTCAAAGGAAGGAGGACACTCTATGCGCGCGTCGTACTATCGCCTGCTAACTCTGGGCGGACTGTTGGGCTGCCTTGTCGCCGGATCGGCGCTGGCTCTGGGGCTTGCGGATCTCTCGAACAAAGATGCCGCTAAAGGGATCAAAGGCGCTCTCGACCAAGGCGCGGCATCGGCCGTTGCGAAACTTGGCGTAGCGGGCGGATTTCTGAATAACCCGAAGGTGAAGATTCCCTTGCCGCCGGCGCTCGAAGAGGTTGCCAAGGGAATGCGCCTGTTCGGACGAGGCAAGGATGCGGATGAACTCGTCGTTGCCATGAATCAAGCTGCCGAGCAGGCTGTGCCAGAGGCCAAGGAGCTCCTCGTCAACGCCGTGAAGACGATGTCTTTGGATGACGCGAAGAAGATTCTCACTGCCGGGGATGACTCCGTTACGCAGTTCTTTCGCGCAAAGACTGCGGCGCCACTCGCAGCGAAATTCTTGCCCGTGGTCAAGCGAGCGACTGACAGGGTGGGGTTGGCAAAAAAATACGACCAACTTGCCGGTGAAGGCGCCAAACTCGGTCTGATGAAGGGCGATACGGGCACTATTGAGCAGTACGTGACCCGCAAGACACTGGATGGCCTCTATCTCATGATCGGCGAAGAAGAGCGCGCCATCAGACAAAATCCAGCCGCAGCGGTCAGTTCGATCGTTTCAAAAGTTTTCGGCGCGTTGCACTAAGCTCAGGCAGCTCGAGCGGCTGATCGGTGATTTCTATCCCGTGTCCATGCGCTACCAATCAGGCAGGGATGCGTACCGGTAGTTTGCTGAATCCGCGCACGAATGATGAACGAACGCGTATTGGTTCGCCCATCACCTCGATCCTCTCGAACCGACGCAGAATTTCTTCCCATAGAATCTTCAATTGAAGTTCGGCAAGCCTATTACCAACGCATCGATGGATGCCAAAGCCAAAGGATAGGTGTTGGCGCGGTTTCGCGCGATCGATGATGAAGCGGTTCGGTTCGGCAATGACAGACTCGTCCCGATTACCCGACAGGTACCACATTGCAAGCTTGTCGCCTTTTCTTATCTGCTTGCCACCCAACTCCGTATCAGCCAACGCAGTGCGTCGCCTGTAAGCGAGGGGCGTTTGCCAGCGGATGATCTCGGACGCCATGCTCTCGATCAAAGTTGGATTGGCGCGCAGCTTGGCCATCTCTTGCGGGTTATGGTGTAAAGCGAGGAGACCGCCGGTCATGGAATTGCGTGTCGTGTCGTTGCCACCAACGATCAGGAGCACGAGATTCCCCATGTATTCGAGTGGGCCCATATTCCGAGTGGCTGGCCCATGAGCCAACATGGAGACCAGATCGCTACGAGGGGCTACGTTCACGCGTTCGTTCCAAAGACGAGTGAAATAACCTAACATTTTGCGCAACTCGGCCATGCGTACTTCGGGCTCGGGTGCACCGGGGTTGGTAAGTTTGTTGGCGGTTGAAATGTCGGACCAGTACGTGAGTAAGCGACGGTCTTGCAGCGGGAAATCAAATAGCGTCGCCAACATATAAGTGGTGAGTTCGATTGAGACCCTATCGACCCAATCGAACGTCTCATTGCGAGGCAAAGTATCGAGCACCCTGCAGGTTCGCTCGTGGATCAGTTCGTGCCAATTCTTGAGGTTTGCAGGCGCCACGATCGGGTTCACCGCTCTGCGCTGTTCGTCATGCTTGGGGGGATCCATCGCGATAAACATTTTTAGTTGCTGGTCGTCGCCCGGTGGAAAATCCATCAGCGTGATCCCATTTTCTGACGAGTAGATATCGTGCTTGGTATTGACCTGCATGATGTCCTGGTAGCGGGTGATCGACCAATATGCTTCTATTCCCGGCACAGGACTGTGTGAGCGGTGCACGGGATCTTCGCGCCGGAGTCGTTCAAACACATAACCCACGGTGTCATCGACAAAACCCTACGGGTCTGTTGGGTTGTCAATACACCTGTATTGACATATCGAAGGATTTGTTTTATTCTGCGATGATGGCAAAATCCGATCAGCTGCAAATTCGTGTTTCCCGTGAGGAGAAGCGGCTGATTGCGCATGCTGCTGCGCGTGCTGGATTGGACATGTCGACCTATGTATTGAGTCGCGTGATCTCGACTCCGGCAGCGAAGTTTCAGAGTCTGACCTTGGATGTTGCGGGTCCCGAGCCGCGTTACGCGTTGGCGGAGCTCAATTCGTCGCTCAACAGTTTTACCTCCAGGCAGCTGCGTGATGCAGTGTCGGCGCCACCGTCATCGAACTTAACTCCGTATATGGAGAACTACGTTGCCGCGATGGTTGAGCAGGCTTGCGCGCAGCGCGCAGTGGCGATCCCTCAATGGACGCACTCCGTGAAACCGCTTGCGGAACCTGTATTCGCGAGCGCGATTGCAGGATTGCGATTGTACTTGTTGACCCATTCGCCCGCGCCATTTCGGCGGCGGAACATCTTTATTGATTCGACTGTAGGCGATAGAGTCTAAGGAAACTTCGTGGGACCTCTCACTCAAGGCGACTTGAGAAAGCTGTTCGA
>JAYTXS010000413.1:0-4236 GCA_043742845.1 Gammaproteobacteria bacterium | reverse complement strand
CGCTGCTGGCGGCTCAACCGCTGGGCACGCATGTGTATGTCTGCGGCCCTGCCGGCATGATCAATCACGTCATCGCGACCGCACGGTCCTGTGGATGGCCCGACAGCCATATTCACTGGGAACAGTTCAGTGCGCCGCCGGTCGGCGATGCCTTCGAGGTTTTCCTGGCGCGATCGAAGATCAATGTGCATGTGCCGCCCGACCAAAGCCTGCTCGAGAGCATCGAGGCGGCGGGCGTGCAAGTGCCCTACCTTTGCCGCGGTGGCGTGTGCGGCTTCTGCCAGACAAAAGTGCTGGAACTCGCGGGCGAACTCCAGCACAACGACCATTTCTTGTCGGACGCGGAAAAGGCCAAAGGCAAAAGCATCATGCCCTGCGTGTCGCGGGCGCACGGCAAACGCTTGGTGCTGGACCTCTAAGCGACCGGCAACAGGAGATAGCCCATGAGCGCAGTATTCAAACCGCACGAAACCTTCCGCCACGACTTTACCTATCGGAATAGCCCACAGGCGATTCGCCGATTCCCGCTGCCCTTCCCCGAAGACAATTACATGTACTCGGTGAATATTGAGCCGCATTTGCCGGGTCCCGCGGGATCGGTCACCGAGTTTGCCTTCGATGTAGACGAGCACTACGTTGCGGAATGCCGCGAGCGGGCCATCGTGCTGGCCGCCGAGCCGCTGCGATACCAGGCCCTGCCCCATATGATGAGTTCTCAATGGGATTGTCTCGAGCTGATCATGGACTCTCTAGCCAAGGACTATCCCGCGCACTTCTCGCTATCCAAACAGGGAAATCGCTGGCATTGGATCAACCGGCCGCTGGAAATCGATCAACATTTCACTTTCGGCGACGCAGCTTCATTGCCGCGCGAGCCTCTCGACTACATCACCCGTCAGGCGCAAGGCGATTTCGTAGTCATGGATCAACGAGAAGGGGATTTGTGGACCGAGGCCGGCATGGTCACGACTCAGGCCGATTGGTCGTTGGATTTCGATATCGGCATGACCTTCAAGGAATGGCACGGTCCCGTGCCGTTGGCGCACGAGCTGCACGTGTTCGACAGGGCTCTGAAATTTTTGCTGAATCTGCGCTTAGGGAAGCCGGTGCGCCGGCTGAACTGGACTATGACCATCCACCCGCGCCTGGACACCGCGCCGGAGAATTATCCGTTTTGGGGCCCGGACCGTGCCTCAGTTACCGCACAAAACGCCGGCGACCTGGTGCATCTGCGCGTGGAACTGCAGGGCCTGTGGCGGCTGCCGCGCAGCAACGCCGTCGTGTTCGGCATTCGCTGCTACCTGATCAGCTTGCGGGAGCTCGCTACGGTGCCGAAATGGGCGCGCCGAGTGCACCGGGTATTGCGCGACTTGCACCCGGCGCTGATCGACTACAAGGGATTGACTCGTTATCGCGAAGCTGCGCTGGCATGGCTCGCCCCCTTCGATGACGGGTCGCCCACGACTGCCGGCACCGCGCCGGAATAATGATCGGCGGCGATGGCGCCGCTAATTTGCTTAACTCTGGAGGCAATTATGGCACTTAGCTGGCGTACCTCGGTCCTCGCCGATCGGCACCGGGCACTCGGATCGAAGCTCGAGGATTGGAATGGCATGGGCACGGCGTGGACTTACGCCAAGGACGTGGCCCAGGATCATGTGGCCATCCGCACCAAGGCCGGCCTCATGGACGTGTCGGGTTTGAAAAAGCTGTACCTCGTGGGACCGCATGCCTCAGCCATATTGAATTATGCGACGACCCGCGATGTCACCAAGATCTATCCGGGAAAATCCGCCTACGCCTGCATGTTGAACGACGCCGGCCATTTCATCGAAGACTGCATCCTGTACCGCCAGGGACCCAATGCCTGGATGGTGGTGCACGGCAGCGGCGCCGGCCATGAAACCTTGACGAAATACGTCGTCGGACGCAACGCCGCCATGATCGTCGATGAGGATCTGCACGATTTGTCGCTGCAGGGGCCGCTGGCGGTGGATTTTCTCGCCAGGCACGTACCCGGCATTCGCGACCTCAAATATTTTCATCACATGCCGGCAACATTGTTCGGCCGAGCCGTGACGATTTCTCGCACCGGCTACACCGGCGAACGCGGCTACGAGATTTTCTGCAAGGGTGAGGACGCCGGCGTGATCTGGGACACGATCTTGAGCGAAGGCAAGCCCATGGGCGTCATTCCCGCCTGCTTCACCACCCTGGATTACTTGCGAGTCGAGAGTTCCCTGCTCTTCTATCCCTACGACATGTCCCAGATGTATCCCTTCGACAAGGACCCGCCCGGCGACAGCCTCTGGGAACTGGGTTTGGATTTCACGGTGAGCCCGGGCAAGAACGACTTCAATGGCGCGGACGCGCACGCCCGCCTGAAGGGCAAGGAGCGCTTCAAGATATTTGGGCTGTTGGTGGACGGCAAGCTGCCGGCCGACATGGGTGACCTCGTGTATTCGGGAGACAAGAAGGTGGGAGTGGTCACCTGCGCCATGGTGTCGACGTTGACGGGCAAGTCCATGGCCATCGCCCGACTCGATGTCGCCGCCGCTGTCCCCGGCGTCAAGCTCGAGATTCGCGGCAAGAACATCAAGGGGCCGGCCACCGCGCACTCGCTGCCCTTCGACGACGCCGACAAAAAGAAGCGTACGGCGGTAGGCTGATGCAAACCAAGCTGCTAATCGACGGAGTGCTGGTGGCCGGCGAAGGCCCCGCCGAATCTGTCTTGGATCCGGCGACAGGAAAACGCATTGCCGAAGTTCCGGAGGCCAGCGCGCAACAGGTCAATGCCGCGGTTGCCGCAGCAGATAGGGCGGCGCCCGCATGGGCGCAAACCGTGCCAAAGGACCGCGCGACGCTGCTGCTCAAGCTCGCCGATCGCATCGAGGCGGATGGCGCCGCCTACGCCAAATTGGAATCGGACAACACGGGTAAACCGCTGGCCGCCGCGCTCAACGATGAAATCCCGGCGATCGCCGATGTGTTTCGCTTTTTTGCAGGCGCAGCTCGCGTACAACATGGCGCCCTGGCGGGGGAATACCTACCCGGTTACACCAGCATGATCCGACGCGATCCGATCGGCGTGGTCGCCTCCATCGCCCCTTGGAATTATCCGTTGATGATGGCGGCTTGGAAATTGGCCCCCGCGCTCGCCGCCGGCAATACCGTGGTCCTGAAACCCTCTGAGCAGACGCCACTGACGGTGTTGAAGCTGGCGGAGCTGCTCATCGAGATCTTCCCCAAGGGTGTCATTAATGTCATTTGCGGCCGCGGCGAGAGCGTCGGCGCGCCGTTGGTGTCCCATCCACGCGTGCGCATGGTGTCGCTCACAGGTGATGTGTCCACGGGACAGAAGATTCTGGCCGCTGCGGCCGGCAACCTCAAACGAACACATCTGGAACTCGGCGGCAAAGCGCCGGTGATCGTATTCGATGACGCCGACCTCGATGCCGTGGTCTCCGGCGTGCGGACCTTCGGCTTCTACAACGCCGGCCAGGACTGCACCGCCGCCTGCAGGCTGTACGCGGGTGCCAAAATCTATGACAAATTGGTGGCGAACTTGAGCGACGCTGTACGTTCGCTGAAGGTAGGCACGCCAAGCGAACCCGGCGTGGAGATGGGTCCGCTGATATCTGAAGAACAACGCGCCCGCGTCGCAGGTTTTGTCGAGCGCGCAGCGGCGACTCGGCATGTAGAAATCACGACTGGCGGCACGGTGCGCGCGGGCAGCGGCTTTTTCTTCGAGCCCACGCTGGTGGCCGGTACCCGGCAGTCGGACGAAATCGTGCAGCGCGAGGTGTTTGGTCCCGTGGTCTCAGTGACTCGATTCACGGATGCCGATGACGCGGTCGCGTGGGCCAATGACTCCGAATACGGCCTAGCCTCCTCGGTATGGACTCAGGACGTGGGCAAGGCCATGAGCGTGGCGGCCCGGTTGCAATATGGCTGCACATGGATCAACACCCACTTCATGCTGGTGAGCGAGATGCCACATGGCGGTTTCAAGCGTTCCGGATACGGCAAGGATCTGTCGTCCTACGCTCTCGAGGACTACACCGTGCCGCGGCACGTGATGGTGAAACTGTAAGTTGCAACTGCGGCAACTGCGGCACCAATACTCGACGCCTGTGTGCGCTAAGGCTTACGCAATATTCGGTCGGCGACAAGCACTGTGTAACCGCGCTCCGCTATTCGCGATCGAAGCGCTGCGAGAGAGGGGGATACGTGCAT
>JAYTXS010000412.1:0-2961 GCA_043742845.1 Gammaproteobacteria bacterium | reverse complement strand
CCGCGCCGCATACCCACCTGCTCGAAGCCCATCGAGTGATACAGCTGAACCGCGGCCGTATTCGATGGCCTGACCTCGAGAAATGCCTCGCGCATGCCGCTGGCGCGAGCGCGATCGAGAAGGTACAAAAGCATCTTGCGGGCAAAGCCGCAGCCGCGATACTCATCGCGAATGCATACGTTCAAGATATGCGCTTCCCCCGCCCCCACCGACATGATGCCGTAGCCCGCCGGTTCGCCGCCGGCGTCAACCACGCGGCATACGTACCCCACCCGCAGGCAATCGCGAAAAATCCCCTCGCTCCACGGAAACTGATACGCCGCGCGCTCGATGGCCACGATGACAGGCACGTCGAGTTCGTGCATGGGCCGGATCTCGACCGTGGCGAAATCCATTTCTTGCTTGACGCTAGCCACGCGCGCACACCTCGCGGGCGAACTTCAAATCCTCCCAGGCCTTGCGCTTGTCCGCGGGAGTACGCAGCAGATACGCCGGATGATAAGTCGCCACCAAGGGCACCTTGGAGACGCCGAAGTGGTGCACTTGTTGGCGTAGGCGCCCCAGCGTCACGTCGGTGCGCAGCAGGTTCTGCGCAGCGATACGCCCCACCGCCAGCATGATCTTGGGGTTCAGCAGCGCGATCTGCTGCTCTAGGTAAGGCAGGCATTCCGTCGCTTCGCCTGCAGTGGGATCGCGGTTGCCGGGAGGCCGGCATTTCAAGACATTGGCAATGAACACCTCCTCCCTCGACAAACCGATAGCACGCAACATGGAATTCAGCAGCTGACCGGCGCGGCCCACGAAGGGCTCTCCCTGGCGATCCTCTTCGGCACCCGGCGCTTCGCCGACGATAAGCCACTGCGCCTGCAAACTTCCTACGCCGAACACGGTTTGCGTACGGGTACTCGAGAGCGCGCAGCGGGTACACGCGGCCACCCGGCCTCGAAGCTCGGGCCAATCGGCGCCCGCCTCGCGGCCTCCGTTGACCTCTTCGGTTGCGGCGCCCGCGGTGGCCAGGGCGGGTACGGTGGCCGCGGCAGCGGGTGAGGTACCGCGCACCCGCCACGCCTCAAGCTTTAATGCGGCAAGGTAGTCGCGGCGCAGCGCGGGGTTCACGCGTGCTTCGCTCCGCGCGATCGCCGGCGCAGCTTGCGGTACAGCCAAACAGTCGGCGCAGACAGTGCGTAGATACCGAATATCAGCAGCAGCGTAATGGCCGGGTACAAGAATATGAACACAAAGGTGAGCGGCACCAGCACGATGTACGTGAAGCGCACCCGTGCCCCTGGGTTCACTTGTTTGAAGCTATTGAAGGCAAAACGGCTGATCATGAGCGCACCGGAAGCGGCGGTGACAAAGAAAGCGAGTAGCAGCCCCGGGAGTCCAATATTCGTTTGATCGCTGGCAAGCCACACCAGTGCAGCGACGATGGCGGCCGCGGACGGACTCGGCAGGCCCTCGAAGTAGTGCTTATCCGCGGTCGCCGCCCGTGAATTGAACCGCGCCAGGCGCAATGCAGCGGCTGCCGCATAGAAAAAACATACCAGCCAGCCCAGCCTGCGCCACAGCGGCCCATACTCCGCGATCCGCGCCACTCCCCATTGATAGGTAACGATCGCCGGAGCGACGCCGAACGACACCATGTCGGAGAGGCTGTCGTACTCCTTGCCAAACGCGCTTTCAGTGTGCGTCCAGCGCGCCACGCGCCCGTCCAATCCGTCGAAGAACATGGCCACGAACACCGCCGCGCCGGCGAGCTCGAATTTTAAGTCGATGGCCGCCACGATCGCATAAAAACCAGCGAATAGTGCCCCCGTGGTGAGCAGGTTCGGCAGCCAAAACACCCCTCGTGGCCGCGCTGTTGAGTCGTCTTCGTCGCTCATGTGCTCCCATAATACCAGGGGGCCTGATGTAAGCTATGTGGCTATGCGCTTATCTCAAAACCCCATTTCCACCCTCAAAGAGGTGCCCGCCGACGCGGAGGTCATCAGCCACCGGCTCATGCTGAGGACCGGCATGATCCGGCGTCTTGCGGCGGGCCTGTATGTTTGGCTGCCTCTGGGCTTGCGCACCCTGCGCAAGGTTGAGCGCATCGTGCGCGAGGAAATGGACCGCGCCGGCGCGCTGGAACTGTCCATGCCCACGGTTCAACCGGCGGAATTGTGGAAGGAATCGGGCCGCTGGAGCAAGTACGGGCCGGAATTGCTGCGCTTTAAGGACCGCCACGATCGGGAGTTCGCCTACGGACCCACCCATGAGGAAGTCATTACCGACATCGCCCGCCGCGAACTGCGCAGCTACAAACAATTACCCGTGAACTTCTACCAGATTCAAACCAAGTTTCGCGACGAAATACGCCCGCGCTTCGGAGTCATGCGCGCGCGCGAGTTCTTGATGAAGGACGCGTACTCGTTTCACGCCGACGAGGCCAGCCTGGCCCAAGGCTATCGCCTCATGTTCGAGGCCTACTCGCGCATTTTCTCGCGCATCGGCCTGAAATTTCGCGCCGTGCAGGCCGACGGCGGCAGCATCGGCGGTGATGTGTCCCAGGAGTTTCACGTGCTGGCGGAGTCCGGCGAGGACGCCATCGCGTTCTCCGACGGCGACGATTACGCCGCCAACCTGGAGGCAGCAGCGGCGCTCGCACCCACGGCGCCGCGCGCTGCCGCCACGCAAGCCATGACCAAGGTGCCCACACCGAACGCGCGCACCATCGCCGAATTAAGCGCGCAGCTCGGCGTAGCCGCGAGGCGGTGCGTTAAAACTTTGCTGGTCGATGGCAGCGACGGCGGCGTGGTCGCCTTGGTGGTGCGCGGCGACCATGAATTGAATGCGGTGAAGGCACAGAAATTACCGGGTGTGGCCAATCCGCTGCGCATGGCGTCAGCCACCAAGGTGCGTGACGCCACGGGCACCGAACCTGGGTCCATCGGGCCCTTGGGTTTTGCGGGCAAGATCTAT
>JAYTXS010000411.1:0-4964 GCA_043742845.1 Gammaproteobacteria bacterium | reverse complement strand
ATTCTGCTGGACGAGCCATTTGCCGGTGTCGACCCTCTTTCCGTCGCCGATATCCAGCGGATAATCAAGCACTTGTCAGACAAGGGCATCGGCGTGTTGATTACCGATCATAATGTCAGGGAGACCTTGGGGATTTGCAGCCGCGCCTACATCGTCAGCCAGGGGATGGTGCTCGCCTCCGGATCTGCGGATCAGATTCTTGCCAATCCGCAGGTTCGTGAGGTGTACTTGGGCCAGGATTTCAAACTGTAATTTGAACGCACTATGTTGAAGCCCAGTCTGCAGCTTCGCATCGGCCAGCAGCTCACCATGACGCCGCAGCTGCAGCAGGCCATTAGGCTTCTGCAACTGCCTTCGCTCGACCTGCAGGCGCATGTGCGCGAGACCCTCGAAACCAATGTGATGCTCGAGGCGGAAGACGAGACCTTGGATGCGGCGCCCGACATAGTGCGCGAACGCGAGGACGCACCGGCTCCGGTTGAGGAGAAGTACGCCGAGCTCGACGGCAACACCACCCCCGTCGGCCAGCGCGAAGAGCCCGAAGTCGAAATCGCGGACGAGGCGTGGGGCGAGCAAACCAGCGGTCCGTCGGACACTCCTTGGTCGGGCGATGACGACCGCAGCAGCGATTTCAGCGACCAGCACGGCCAGACTCTGCAAGAACAGCTCATCGAGCAATTGGAACTCGCCAAGCTCTCCGCCATCGACATGGCGATTGCACGCGTCATCACCGACGCCATCACCGACGACGGCTATCTCAAGGACGAACTCGAAGATATCCGCTTGAGCTTGCTGCCGGAAATCGACGCCACCGAGGCCGATGTAGAACGAGTGCTGCGCGCAGTGCAGTCCTTGGAACCGGCCGGGGTAGGTGCCCGCAATTTGGGTGAATGCATTGCCCTACAACTGCACCAGTTGCATCCCGACACGCCGGCCCGCGATTTAGGCATTCGCGTGGCTTTAGAGCACCTGGATCTGGTGGCCGGGCAACAGTGGGTGCTGCTGCGCAGGCAGCTGCGCTGCAGCGAAGGCGACTTGGAAATGGCGCTGGCGCTGGTACGCTCCTGCCATCCTCGGCCAGGGGCCGCGGTCAATCCCGCGCAGGCCGAATATGTGATCCCCGACGTGTTCGTGCGGCGCACCGACCACGGCTGGATCGTGGAAATCAACCAAGCCACCGTGCCGCGCGTGCGCGTCAACAGCGCTTATGCGAATATGATCTCCCGCGCGCCGAATCACGCCATGCTGCGCACGCAATTACAGGAGGCGCGCTGGCTCATGCGCAGCCTCGAGATCCGCAACGAAACCTTGATCAAGGTGGCTCGCTGCATCGTGCAGCGCCAAACCAGCTTCTTCGAGCTGGGGGAAGAAGCCATGGAGCCGCTCATCCTCAAGGACGTGGCCGAGGCCGTGGAAATGCATGAATCGACGATTTCACGCGTCACCACCGCCAAATACATGCACACACCGCGCGGCGTGTTCGAATTCCGCTACTTCTTTTCCAGCCACGTCGAGGCCGCGGACGGCACGGAAATGTCTTCCACCGCCATTCGCGCCAAGATCAGGAAGTTGATTTCCCAGGAGAACCCGGAATATCCGTGCAGCGACAGCAAGCTGGCGGAGATTTTGTCGCAGGAAGGCATACCGGTGGCGAGGCGCACCGTTGCCAAGTATCGCGAGGGCATGCAAATCGCGCCGTCCAACGAACGGAAGCGAGCGGCTGCCCGCGTGTCGTAGATGTCACGATCCGATTGTCATGTTTAGGAGGAAGCTTATGCAGCTCGATCTCAGCGGTCATCATGTCGAAATCACCGATTCATTGCGCGCCTACGTCATCAAGAAATTTGAGCGCATTTCCAGGCACTTCGAGCAGCTCATTGACGTCCACTGCGTGCTTACCGTGGAGAAATTCGGGCACAAGGCCGAGGCCACCCTGATGCTGCGCGGAAACAAGATCTACGCCGAAGCCACCGAAAGTAATATGTACGCATCCATTGACGCCCTCGCCGACAAGCTCGATCGCTGCGTCAAGAAGCACAAGGAAAAAGCGGCCGACCATCATGCCGAGGAAGTGATCAAAGCGCGCCTGGCGAACTAGCACAAAGGCGCTGCATGTCGATGCGACTCATCATCGTGAGCGGTCTGTCGGGCTCGGGCAAGAGCGTCGCCTTGCACATGCTCGAGGACATCGACTTTTATTGTGTCGATAACATCCCAGCGGCACTGCTCAAGCCCTTCATCGCGCACACCGTCCGCGGCATGGGTGACACCTACCCCAGGACCGCGGTCGGCTTGGACGCCCGCAACCGGCCCAACGAAATCGAGACCATTCCCGCGCTGGTGAGTGAATTGCGCCGCAGCGGCATCGACTGCGAGATCCTTTACCTGCATGCCAGCGAGGAGGTGCTGCTCAAGCGCTACGCCGAGACGCGCCGCAAGCATCCGCTGGTGGCAGGCAGCATTGGCCTGCGCGAGGCCATAGCCTCGGAGCGCAAGCTGCTCGAGCCCATCAGTACCGCGGCGGATTTGGTGATCGATACCACCCACACGGGGGTGCACAGCTTGCGTGAGTTGATTCGCGAACGGATCCACGGACGCCAAGAAGGGCGGTTGTCGCTCATGTTCGAATCCTTCGGCTACAAGAACGGCATACCGGGGGATGCGGATTACGTGTTCGATGTACGCAGTCTGCCCAATCCCTACTGGGAGCATTCATTGCGCCACCTGACCGGCCGCGATACGGCGGTGATTGAATATCTGGCCGCAAGCCCAAACGTGCGCAGCATGATTGCGGATTTAATTGCATTCCTGGAGAAGCGCATCGGCGAGTTCACCGTGGCGAATCGCAGCTATCTCACCATTGCGCTCGGCTGCACCGGCGGCCAGCACCGCTCCGTGTATATCGCGGAGCAGCTAGCCGCGCATTTTCGCCAGAGCTTTCCCCAGGTCCTGACTCGACACGACACTCTGCAGAAAAGCTGACTATTCTCGCGACGGCGCGAACGGCTCTTGACGCGCGGCCGCAGACGGTTCGCGCGGCGACGCCCGATATTGGCGCGCGTTCTCCAGTTCCAAGAAGGCACGTATCTCATCGGCACGTGCGCGCGCGTCCGCGTAGCCCAGCGCAATCAATTCCCGCGTGAAGCCTCTTTCGAACAACAGATAGCTGAGCAACAAGGTACTGGCGGCATTGTTGGCGCCCATGACGCGCAGCAGCGCACGCAGACTCCGCGGCAGTTCCCGTGAATGACGGCGCGCAATCTCATTGACATCCCGCGACGGGGTCATTACCAAGACCTCTATGCGCCGCACATCTTTATTTTCGTTGTAGCGGCTGATGCGCTCGAGATCGGCATTCAGCGTATCCATGAACAGCGAGTCGAGCATGAAGCCGAACATCTGTCCGAAGCTAGGTTCGGACGCACTGCGCGGCGGACTCGCGCCGGTCGACACGGGATCATTGACTCCGATGATGAACAATCGGTTCGCGCCTAAATGGATCGCCGGGCTCAAAGGGGAAGTCTGCCGCATGGCGCCGTCGCCGAAATATTGCTCGTTGAGCTTGACCGGCCGGAACAAAAACGGGATTGATAGGCTCGCCATCAAATGGGGCAGTGTCAATTGCACCCGCGCGCCCTTGCGAAACACTCGAGCCCAGGGCTCTATAGGAGCGCCGGAGGCATAGAAGGTCACCGAATCGGCACCCTCGTAGCAAGTAGCGCACACGCCGATGGACTTCAGATGCCCCTTGTACAGGCCGCGCGGAATGCCGTCGAAATCCAAATGTTTCCGCAGCAAATCCCAAAGAGGCGTGTTATCGAAAAGCGCATTGGGCGAATGCACCAGCCAGCCGCCGGTGATGAAGGCCAACAACCAATGCAGCCCGGATTTCGCCATGCTGACGGCGTCCGCCTTGAACACCTGGTGCACACGAAAGTCGCGCCATACACGCTCGATCCCGTAGACGGAGTGTCTGAAGTGAGCAGCATCCGAAGCGAGAGCGATGGCGCTGACGGCGCCCGCGGAGGTACCGGTGATGATGGGAAAGGGACACGCAGAGCCGCGCCTCAGCAGTTCCGCGACACCTTTCAGCACCCCGACCTGGTACGCAGATCGCGCCCCACCGCCCGTCAGCACCAGCCCCAGGTGCGGTGTCTCGACAGGCACAATGCTAGTATGCATGTGCCACTGTCCAGTGGCGCTGTGTGGATCTACATTGCTCGGAGTGGTCAATGGTCAAACACCATGGAACTGGAACTCGGATGGGCTCGCTCGGTGCATTGTACTGTGCCTGCGTCGCGGCCGCGTGTTTCGCAGCCGCCTCTGCAGCATGGGCCGGCACTGCGCACGTAGGAGCGCCCGCCCCCGCCTTCCGCTTGCAGGATCAAGTGGGCACCTGGCATGAACTTAACGACTATCGGGGCAAATGGGTGGTGCTGTACTTCTACCCGAAGGACGACACCCCAGGTTGCACCACCCAGGCCTGCGAGTTCCGCGACAACATCTTCGCCTTCAACAAGCTCGGCGCCGTGATTCTCGGCATTAGCGTCGATGACGTCGCCTCCCACAAGCAATTTGCGGAGGAGCACAGCCTGCCCTTCACTTTGTTGGCGGACAGCACCAAGGAGACCGCCAAGTCCTATGGCGTGCTTCGCAGCGCGCTCGGCCTCATGGAAATCGCCAGCCGCGAGACTTTTATCATCGACCCCCAGGGTCACGTGGCAAAGCACTATGCGTCGGTGGATCCAAAGGGCCATTCGCAAAGGGTCCTCGCCGATTTGCAGGTTCTGCAGGCGAAGCCTTAGCGGCGCTTAATGCAACCGCAAGCCTGGCTCTCCTTCCGACGCGCCGCCATGCGCCAGCGCTGCGGCATGAAAGGCATCGACTTGGCTCCAAGATTTGGCGACCAGCCCCACCATGCTGCCGTTGCCGACGCTCGCAGGCTCACCGTTGAACGGCGCGCA
>JAYTXS010000410.1:0-4445 GCA_043742845.1 Gammaproteobacteria bacterium | reverse complement strand
ATGTCCTACGAGGCGCTGGTCATTGACGACGTTCCGCTCGTGGATTTGGGCGGACGCTGGTTCGGTCGGCGGCGGCCGTCGAGCGAATGGCGCTTTCATCGCGATATCTACCGATCCCGGAGCGATGTGGGCGCCGTCGTCCACACGCATTCCGAAAAAGCCGCCGCGCTGGCATGCACCGGCCGCGGCATTCCGGCATTTCACTACATGGTGGCCGTTGCGGGCGGCGCCGACATCCGCTGCGCGCCGTACCATACCTTCGGCACCCAGGCGTTGTCCGATGCGGCGGTTGCCGCGTTGCAGGATCGCCGTGCCTGTTTGCTCGGGCATCACGGCGTCATTGCGGTCGGCCCCGATGTCGGCGCCGCCCTCGCGCTCGCCGGCGAGGTCGAAAATCTTGCCGCGCAATATTGGGCGGCGCTCGCCATCGGCAATGTCCGGATTCTCGACGATGAAGAAATGTTAGGTGTAATCGCGAAGTTCCACTCCTACGGCAAACACCAGGCGGTGGACGTGGGTCTTGATTTCGGCGGGGCTGAATTGCCGGATGCGGGTCCATGACCATGCAGGCGGCGCAGCAGGTCGCCGCTTACCGAATACTCGACGCGAATAGTCTGCCGGCGCTACTCGCAGGCCTTGACGGCGTTGCCGCGCTGCTCGGTGATCGACCGCAGGATTGGCGGGTTCGCGAGGTCGGCGACGGAAATCTCAATCTCGTTTTCATCGTCGAGGGTGAGCACGGATCAGTTTGCGTCAAGCAGGCGCTGCCGTACGTACGCGCCGCAGGACCCTCCTGGCCCATGTCGCTGGATCGAGCCTTCTTCGAGAACGCTTATTTTCAGGCCGTGGCACCGTTTGTGGGTAGGTCAATCCCGAAGGTCCATCACTACGACGCCGGCCTGTATTGCACCGTGATGGAACGGCTTTCCCCTCATATCATCCTGCGGCACGGCTTGATCGCGGGACATCAATATCCCGAGCTGGCTCGCGACATGGGCGAGTACGTCGCAAGAGCGTGTTTTTTCACGTCGGACCTAGCCCGGCCATTCGAGCGGAAATTGGCTGATGCCGCGCTCTTCGCGGGCAATACGGCGCTGCTCCGAATCTCGGTGGATCTGATTTTTGTGGATCCCTACCGAGTCAGCGAGCGCAATCGACACACTTCGCCGCAGCTCGACGACATTGTCGCGGACCTGCGCCGCGATGGGCCGCTTAAAGTGGCCGCCGCGCGGTTCGGAGAGAGGTTTCTCAATCAGCCCCAAGCGCTGTTGCATGGGGACCTGCATTCCGGCTCGGTGATGGTGACGAAGACAGACACTCGAGTGATCGATCCGGAGTTCGCGTTCTACGGTCCGATGGGTTTCGACCTGGGAGCTTTTTTCGGCAACCTATTGCTGAGTTGGTACTCGCAGCCCGGGCACGCAGCCAACCGCAGCGCCTATCAGCAATGGATTCTCGTGCAGGCAAGGTGTTTCTGGGAGACTTTCCGCGCCGAATTCCTTGCCCTGTGGGCCGAACAGGCCGCGGGCGATGTGTTCCCGAGCAGCGTATTTTCCTCCCTGGAGGATGCTCCAGTGCTGCAGGCGGCGCGCGGCGCCTACGTGGATTCGGTCTTTGCCGACATGCTCGGCTTCAGCGCGTGTAAGATCATACGCCGCATCGTCGGCTTCGCCCACGTGGCCGACTTCGAGCGAATTCACGACCCAGCGCTGCGCGCGAATTGTGAGGCCGGCGCGTTGGCCATGGCGCGCTTGTTGCTCACGCACCCTGAACAGTTCCGGTCGCTCGACGATGTGTTAGACGCAGTGCCGCGCGTGGTGATTCTCGGTCGGGGGTAGGGCGCAGAGTCCTTTGGAATGTCGCGGTTCCCTGCGTGCCGCTATCTAGGAGCAATTCTATGCACGATGCCTCTGGCAAGGCTGGGTTACTCGGGGATCGTGTTCCGACGCGAAGCCGGCGCACTTGCTCCGCTCCGGCAAGGCCGGCGTGAATTCATTTCCGCTATCACGGCTCTGGGATTCGGCGCAGCGGCAACAAGTGGCGTTGTACGCATGTCATCGGCTTTCGCGCAGGTGCCGACTAATGTTGTGCCTGGGATGATCGACGTGCATCACCATCATGTTCCGCCCTTCTATGTCGCCGAAAACCTCGAGCGCATCACCGTCTCAGGCGGTGGCCAGATTAATCCCGCATGTGTGGTTCGGTGATCGACAGGCGGCGTGCAAGACCGCACGGCGAGTCAACGAGTATGCGGCGGATCTTGTCCGCAATCATCCGGCTCGATTTGGTCTATTCGCAGTGGTCCCGCTTCCGGACATGGAAGGCAGCCTTCGTGAAATCGAGTACGCGTTTGATGTGCTGAAGGCCGAGGGAATTGGATTGCTCACCAGTTATGACGGCAAGTGGCTGGGCGATGACACGTATGCTCCAGTCTTCGAGGAACTGAATCGGCGCAAAGCCGTCGTTTTCGTTCATCCGACGGTGCCAATTTGTTGCCGCACATTGCTACCGAATATTAATCCGATCATGTTGGAGATTCCCCAAGACACCACGAGGGCATGCCGTTTCGCAAGGAGCCAGTCCGTTGTTCTTGCGCTGATCACTCGACGATGCGCTGCGCAAAACCAAATACTGAATGTGCCAGAAACCATCTACAGGAGTTCGAGGGTTCGGAGCGACCCAAGACCTCAATCATGAGTTGAGTACACTCCTTTAGGCTCAGTGCCGGGATCATCGAGTTGGTTCTCACGTGTAACGGGGAGATTGACGGAAAACATGGCAAAAACCTGGCTTGAATGCCCACCATAGGTCCACAAGCTGTCGTACACAAAAATTTCATGGCTTCCTACATCGCTTGACGTGTCTGCCTAGAAGGGAATAACACTGTTGGTACTATGAAGGCATTGCCAGTCACCGTTCGGCGCATCGGAAATTCCCTTGGTGTTGTGATTCCAAAGCCCGGTCGTCACCTTTAGCGCATCCGGCTTCCATAGTGAAAATGCATTGACGGGTCCCGCGGACCAGTGGCGGCAGGACGTGCAATGGCAATACCCCATTGCTACCGGCTCTCCCGACACCTCGAATTTGACGGCGCCGCAAAAGCACTCGCCCGTGAGATTGTTTCCAGTACCCATAATTGCTTCTCTAGAGGTCGCTCGACATTCCAGATTGGGTCAGTGTAGCGCGCGATTGCCCTAGCTTCGTAAATACGAGGCGCCGTTTACATCCAGAATCGCGCCGGTGAGACTCGCGGGCGCGTCCAGGGCGCAATAAGTGACGATCTGCGCAACCTCGTCCGGCGTCGCGACTCGGCCCAGCGGTTGATCGGCGAGCACGGCCTGATCTTGCACGGATTTCGCGACTCTTTGCGTTGACACCCACCCTGGAGCAACCACGAACAGGTAAATGCCCTGCGGCGCCAGTGCTTTGGCGAGCGACTGGCTGAGCGCATTCAAACCCGCCTTGCTGGCGGCATAACCGGGCGCGGTAGGCTCGCCGCGAAAGGCGGCGCGAGAGGATATGTTGACGATTCGCCCGCCGCCCCGGCTCTGCATCGCTTGCGCCGCCAAGTGACACAGCTGTGCCGGCGCGATAAGGTTGACGGCCAGCGTGCGTTGCCACGCTGTCGTCCAGTCGGCGTGGTCCGTGCTCAAGGGCGGGTGAGCGGGAAAGATGCCGGCGTTGTTGACGATGGCATCGAGAGGCTGCGTTGCCGACGCCTGCTGCCACAGGCGCTCGGTCTGCGAGGGATTGGCCAAGTCGGCCTGGATCAGCTGATGACCTTCGCCGTGCATAGCGCGCCGGGTCGCTTCCGCCGATGCTTGGTCGGACCGGTAGTGCAGGACGACGGTGACTCCGCGCAGTGCTAATGCTTTGCAAATAGCGGCGCCGATGCCGCCTGACGCGCCGGTGACGAGTACCTTGCTCATGTTGCGGATGTCCTGTTCATTGAAGGCCACAGAGGGGCTGTAGTTTGCGTTCTAAGCGAGTTTCGGCTTGACGGCCTTTAAGTGCCCAGGGCGAAGCTCACCGCGCTTCAGGACGACCACCAGCTGACGCCAGTTGTCGATGAAGTGCCGCGCGCGCTCTGCACCGATGCGCTGGACGATGACAGGACTCAGGCGACCTACCATGGCCTGCAATTCTCGCTGGGCAAGATCCAGATACCAATCGTGTCGGTCGCGGATATCTACGCTGTCGAAGCCCGCGCTTCGCAGCGCTGCGCTGCTCTCGGCGAGAGTAGCCATGTTGTAGGCGATGCCTTCGAGGCGGAAGAATTCCAACATCTCAGCGGAGTACTGCGCCGTGCCGCCGCGCAACCAATCGCTGGCAATGAATCGTCCACCGGGACGTAGCACCCGCAGCACTTCGGCGAAAATGGCGGGCTTGTCCGGGATCTGCACCAATGAGTCCTTGGAGAAGACCACGTCGAATTGGGCGTCGCC
>JAYTXS010000409.1:0-3145 GCA_043742845.1 Gammaproteobacteria bacterium | reverse complement strand
GTAGACCTTAGGGTTGCCCGCGATGACATTCGGTCCTAGCAGGTATTCGGTTCCGGCGGGAGTGCCGACGCGGCCGCCGGCCTCTTGGATCAGCAAAGTCCCGGCCGCGGTGTCCCAGGGGGATAAGCCGAATTCCCAAAACCCATCGATGCGTCCGGCCGCCACGTAGGCCAGATCCAGCGAGGCCGCGCCCGGCCGGCGAACACCGGCCGCGGTGGACATGACCACCTTGAGCATGGCGAGATAGGCATCGATATTGTCGCCGGCGCGGAATGGAAAGCCGGTGCCGATCAGGGATCCCTCCAGGGTACGCTGGGTGCTCACGCGTATTTTCTTGCCCTCCAGCTGCGCCCCGTCGCCGCGCGAGGCGGTGAAGAATTCCTGTCGCATGGGATCGTAGACCACGGCGTGCTGCAGGCGGCCCTTATGCTTAAGAGCGATCGACACCGCGAAGGTCGGAAAGCCGTGCAAGAAATTGGTGGTGCCATCGAGCGGATCGATGATCCAGACGAATTCGCTGTCGCCGCTGTGCCCGCTTTCCTCGCCAAGAAAGGCGTGCTGCGGGTGGCTGCGGCGGATGGTGGCGATGATGTCGGCTTCGGCCTTGCGGTCGATGTCGGTAACGAAATCATTACGGCCCTTACTGTCGATTTTCAGGGAATCGAGCCGCGAAAGGCTGCGTACGATCAAATCACCGGCACGCCGGGCGGCACGCATGCCGATATTGAGGAGGGGCTGCATGGGGGCGGTAGAATAACACTCATGACGGCCCTCGTTCGCATCGTCCTCATCGATCCCAGTCATCCCGGCAACATCGGCTCGGTTGCGCGCGCCATGAAGAACATGGCTCTGTCCGATTTGGTGCTGGTGCGGCCGCGCTCCTTTCCTCATCTGGAGGCGAACGCGCTGGCGGCAGGCGCGGACGACGTTTTGAGCGGGGCGCGCATCGTCTCTACCGTTGCCGAGGCCCTCAGCGACGTTGCGTTCGTCGCCGGTACGACTTCGCGCCCGCGCAACTACCATTGGGAGTTTACGACTCCGCGCGACGTTGCCGGCCGGATCGTCAGCCTGCCTGAGGAGAATCGGGCGGCGCTGCTGTTCGGTTCCGAGCGCTACGGTCTCGCCAACGAGGACTTGAACCACTGCAATGTGCTGGTGAGAATTCCCGCCAACCCCGAGTACTGCTCGCTGAATCTGGCCATGTCGGTGCAGCTGCTGGCCTACGAGCTGTTCATGTCGCGCGAGCAGCCGCAAACGCGTATGCAGTTGGAGCTGCCGTTGGCGCCGTCAGGGGACGTCGAACACTTCTACACGCACTTGCACCAGGTATTGAATGAAATCGATTTTGCCGACCGTACAGGTCATCTCATGGAGCGGCTGCGCCGGCTGTTCAATCGCGCGCAGCTGGATCGCAACGAGCTCAATATTCTGCGCGGCATCTTGAGCGCCGTGCAGGGGCGCCGAGGCCAGTCCGCGCAGCGCCGAGCGCCGGCCGAGGAGCCGCGTGAATAAGGGATCGGCGCGGTGAGCCGACCGGTGTATCTGGACTACGCGTCGACCACGCCCGTGGATCCGCGGGTGGCCGCGGCCATGGCGCAATGCCTGACCGCAGAGGGCGAGTTCGGCAATCCGGGGTCGGCGAGTCATGGCTATGGCCATGCGGCTGCGGCTCTGGTGGAGCAGGCACGGGCGCAAGTTGCTGCGAGCGTAGGCGCCCAGCCGTACGAAGTGGTCTGGACGTCGGGTGCCACCGAGGCGAATAACCTGGCAATTTTCGGCGCCGCCGAGCACTTCCGTGAGTCGGGGCGCCACATCGTTACTTCGCGCACCGAACACAAGGCGGTGCTGGATCCCTGCCGGGAACTGGAACGGCGCGGCTGGCGCGTCACCTATTTGGCGCCGGACGGCGGCGGCGTGATCCATGCCGCGCAAGTCGCCGCGGCATTGCGGCCTGACACGCTGCTGGTGTCCATCATGCACGTCAACAATGAGATCGGGGTCATCCAAGACATCGCGGCCATCGCCGCGATCTGTGCGCAGCACGGCGGCGCGCGCTTGCACGTGGACGCGGCACAAAGCGTCGGCAAGTGCGCGGTGGATTTTGCCGGTGCCGGCGTCGATCTCATGTCGCTATCGGCGCACAAGGCCTATGGGCCTAAGGGAGTGGGAGCCTTATTGGTGTCGCCGCGCGTGCAGGTACGGGCGTTGCAATTCGGCGGCGGCCAGGAACGCGGACTGCGGGCGGGCACCGTGCCGACGCACCAGGTGGTGGGCATGGGTCTGGCATTCGAGCTGGCGCGCAGCCATTGGGAATCGGAGGCCGTGCGCTTGCGGGCGTTAAGGGAGCGGCTTTGGCGGGGACTGGAATTGCTTGGCGGCACCGAGCGCAATGGCGCTGCGGCGCAGTGTGTGCCGCAACTGCTCAATGTGTCGTTCGCAGGGGTGGAGGGAGAGAGCCTGCTTGCCGCGGTGCACGGGCGGCTCGCGGTCTCGGCCGGCTCCGCATGTACTTCAGCGCTGCAAGAACCATCCTACGTGCTGCGCGCCCTGGGCCGCGACGAGGCGCTGAGCGAGAGCAGCTTGCGCTTCGGTTTGGGCCGCCACACCATCGACCGGGACATAGACACGGCGATAACGGTCGTGACGCAGGCGGTGGCGCGCTTGCGGCGGATCAGCGGCGCTTGAAGTACAGCGAGCTAACGCTGCGCTATTTCGAGTCCGCGCCCGGCGCGGGAGTGCTTGTCGGCAGGGAGGTGTTGCGTGGGGCCGCCGGCAGCCGCGCACAGGGAGCCTGGGTGCAGTTCGACCTGCAAGTCAGTTCCGGCATCATTCAGGCGGCCCGGTTTCAGGCTTTCGGATGTCCGCACACCATCGCCGTGGCGGCTTGGATCGCCGAGCAAGCGGTCGACCGTGGCCTGCGGACCGCCCTATGTGAAACGGTGGAGCAGTTGAGCCAGCGCTTCGCAGTGCCTGTCGAAAAACGCGGCCGGCTGCTCATCATCGAAGACGCTTGGGCGGCCGTGGCGGCCGCCCCGGCCGGGGAGAGGCCATTGAGTGCGGAGACTTAAGGCCCCATATCCGGAAAAACCCGCCCTGGTTCCGTGCGCGGGGGTGCAGGGCGTGTTATGTATAGCGACGGCTCGAT
>JAYTXS010000408.1:0-3302 GCA_043742845.1 Gammaproteobacteria bacterium | reverse complement strand
GGGTCGAGGCGATTGCGAGGTTGCGGCAGCGAAACCTTGATTTCGCTCAAAATCCGGCCCGGGTTGCTGCCGAACACGAGAATGCGATCGCACATCAGTACCGCCTCCTCGATGTTATGAGTCACCAGAATGACGCCCTTGATGGGCATCCGGCCCTCCGCCCACAAGTCCAGGAAATCGGTTCGCAGCGTTTCGGCCGTCAACACGTCGAGCGCGGAAAACGGCTCATCCATCAGCAGAATATTCGGTTGTACGACCAGGGCGCGGGCGAAGCCCACTCTTTGACGCATGCCGCCCGACAGTTCGCGCGGATAGGCCGATTCGAACCCGTCCAAACCGATGAGGTCGATCGCCGCCAGCGAACGCGTGCGAATATCCGCGCGCGGCATGCGCTGCGCCTCGAGGCCTAAAGCAACGTTTTCGAACACCGTGAGCCACGGGAACAGCGCAAAGCTCTGAAACACCATGGTGATGCCGGGCGCCGGGCCGGAGATTGGCTGGCCCATATACCGCAGTTGTCCCGCAGTGGGCTCAGAGAGACCGGCAATCAGCCGCAGCAGCGTCGATTTGCCCGACCCGGAGCGACCTAGGAGCCCGACGATCTGGCCTTCGCGCAACTCGAGATTCATGCCCTCGAGCACTAGCAATTCCGCCCCGTCCGGCTTCGGAAATGCCTTGCGCACATCGCTGCATTGCAGTAGCGGAGAACTGTTCATAGCGAACCTTCGAACTAAGTAAGTCGATATTTGCGCTCGGCGTAATAATACAAGGGACGCCAAAAGAGCCTGTTGATCACCACCACGAACAGGCTCATGGTGCCTATTCCCAAGACGATGCGATGAAAATCCCCAGCGGTGGTCGCCTCGGCGATATATGCACCCAGCCCTCGCGCTTGTACCTGGGTATCTCCCCACGTTGCCAATTCAGCCACGATGGCGGCATTCCAAGATCCGCCCGAGGCGGTAATGGCACCCGTGACATAAAAAGGCAAAACCGCCGGCAATGCCACCTTGCGCCACCACAGCCAGCCGGTCACTCGAAAATTCGCCGCAACGTAGCGCATTTCCGCCGGAATGGCGGACGCGCCAGCAATCACGTTGAAGAGTATGTACCACTGGGTGCCCAGGATCATCAGTGGGCTCAAGTAGATGTCGGGATTGAGCTTCCAGGCGACAATGCCGTAGATCGCAATGGGAAATAGTAGATTCGCCGGGAATGCGGCCATGAACTGGGCAATCGGCTGCACGAATTGCGCGGCGCGCGGACGCATACCGACCCATACGCCGATCGGCACCCAGACGATGCTCGCCAACGCGATCAAAATGAATACCCGCAGCATGGTGAGCGTTGCCAAGCCGCACACCTGCAAGGCTTCGCGTAGCGGAGTGTTCTTGATCAGCACCCAGACGATGTGCCAGAGACCGGCTACCACCGCCGCTATCACCAGCAGCACCCATAACAGATCCGAACTTCGCTTCGGTTGCGCCGGCGCCAGGCCTATGGGCTTGTCCGTGCGCTTCACCGCCCGGCTGGTCAGCATCACGGCGGCATGAAATGCGACGGTGGCGGTTTGAATCAACCGCGAGCGGCGCATCATGGTCAGGGCCCAGGAATTCGGCACCCGCACACCAGGCTCCTGCTCGACCCGGAATCTGTCGGCCCACGCCACCAGCGGCCGAAACAGTAGTTGGTCGTACAGCAATATCACGATCATCATCGTGGCAATCGCCCAACCGATGGCTTTGAGATTCTTCTGCTCTATCGCCAGCGCAATGTAGGAGCCCACCCCCGGCAAGGCGACAGTGGTGTGTCCAACGCTGATCGATTCCGAAGCCACCACGAAGAACCAGCCGCCGGACATGGACATCATCATGTTCCAGATGAGCGCAGGCATGCCGAACGGAACTTCCAACTGCCAGAAGCGCATCCACGGCGACAAGCGAAACGACTCGGCGGCTTCGGTGAGTTCTGTCGGGATGGTGCGCAGCGATTGGTAGAAGCTGAACGCCATGTTCCAGGCTTGGCTGGTGAATATGGCGAAAATCGCTGCGAACTCCGCGCCGAGCACGCGCCCCGGAGCCAGCGACATGAAGAATACAACCGTTATGGAAATGAAACCCAGGATGGGAACCGACTGCAGGATATCGAGAATGGGCACCAGCAGTTTGCCGGCGCGCTCGCTTTTGGCAGCCCAAGTGGCGTACGTCAAAGTAAACACCAGCGAGAGAAACAGTGCGGCCAGCATCCGGAACGTGGTGCGCGCCGCATACTCTGGCAAGTGAATCGGATCGAGCGACAGCGGTGTTATGGCGAGTTGTGACAGGGGGGCGAATAACCCGCGCGACGTCTCTCCCAGAAAGACAATCAAGCCGATCACCACGATGAACGCCAGCACGTCCCACCGAGACCCGAGTTCGCGGAGAAAGACATAGGGCGTGAAGCGTTGCATGCCGCATTCTCGCAGGACAGGCAATATACTTACTAGTAGGGTACGGGCCTATGGAGAGTTTCACGACACAATCGCCGGGCGTTGCGACGCCGACGGAGCCCCAGGCACAAACGCGCTTCAAGGTCTTGGGCGCGCTCAGCTTCGCGCACCTTCTCAACGACATGATGCAATCGTTGATCATCTCGATCTACCCGCTGCTGAAAGGCGAGTTCCATTTGAGTTTCGTGCAAATCGGGGTGATCACGCTGACCTATCAGAGCTGCGCTTCCATATTGCAGCCCCTCATCGGCTTGTACACCGATAAACACCCCAAGCCGTACTCGCTCAGCATCGGCATGGGCTTCACATTGGTTGGTATCCTGACATTGGCATTTGCGCCGAACTACGCGAGCGTTCTCGGCGCCGCCGCGCTGATTGGAGCGGGCTCGTCGATCTTTCATCCCGAATCCTCGCGCATCGCTCGACTAGCGTCCGGCGGGCGCCATGGGCTGGCGCAGTCGATTTTTCAGGTGGGCGGTAATACCGGCAGCGCCATGGGTCCGCTGATCGCCGCCTGGATCATCATTCCGCACGGGCAAGCCAGCCTCGCCTGGTTTGCACTAGCCGCGCTGCTCGCCATCGCCGTGTTGGCCAACGTCGGCGCGTGGTACAAAAGCCGCCACATCGACCGCGCCGCCAGCTCCAACAGCAGTCCGGCTGTAACCTCGTCGCTGCCTGCGCGCACGGTCGCCTGGTCGGTCGGCATTTTGGTGCTGTTGATCTTCTCCAAATATTTCTACATCGCCAGTATCAGCAGTTATTACAGTTTCTACCTCATCGAGAAATTTAAGGTATCGGTGCAATCGGCGCAGGT
>JAYTXS010000407.1:0-6431 GCA_043742845.1 Gammaproteobacteria bacterium | reverse complement strand
CAAGATGGCCAATGAGCCGGTCCACATCCAGTACTCGTACGATACGCGCGCGATCATGGTGGTCAATCACACGCTCGAGCGTGAGCATGGTTTGCAGGCAGTCATTCACGTGCGCAACTTGGACGGCAGTGTGGACTACGAGCGGCGCCTCAAGAACGTCAATCTTGCGGGAAACAGCGCGCGGCAGCTGATGATGCTGCCGTCGTTGGATGGCTTGTCGCCTACCTACTTCGTCGAGCTCGAACTCACCTCAGCAGACGGCAAACCGATCAGCCGCAACGTCTATTGGCTATCCACTCAAACCGACGAGCTCGACTGGGAGAAATCGAATTGGTACCTCACACCGGTGACGCGTTACGCGGACCTAACCTCGTTGCAGTCTTTGGCGACCGCGACGAGCGAGATCCGGGCGACGATTCGGCACGAGGGAGCCGAGGACATCGCTTCTATCACGCTGACGGTACCCTCATCCTCCAAAGCCGTGGCGCTGTTCCAACACGTGTCGATCAAGCGAGCCGCGGGCGGCGAGCTCTTGCTGCCGATCCTGTGGAGCGACAACGACGTCACGTTGTGGCCCGGCGAATCGATTACCTTAACGGCGCATCTCGGCACGTCGGGTGCAGAGGCGCCGGTCGTCGAAGTGAGCGGATGGAACGTTCCAACCATGAGTGTTGCGATCGCTGAGAGGAATCATCCTGCGCGCACGCCATAGCCCAGACCAGATATCATCCGGACACGCCGGTTGGGGCGGTTTTACACAATCCACAGCAACGATCCACAGGAGAGGGCCCCATGCCTGCGGTACCCCAAGTCGCGAAGTCAGCCCGCAAGTTCCACTTCATTTCCGGGATGCCGCGCTCGGGCAGCACGCTCCTGGCCGCCATTCTCAACCAGAACCCGCGTTTCCGTTCGGGCATGACCAGCCCGCTTGCCGACATCATGGGGGTGGTGATGGCGGAGACGAGCAGCAAGAACGATTTTTCCTTCGACGTCTCCGACGAGCAACGCGTTGCCATGCTGCGCGGCCTGGTCGAGAACTTCTACGCGGCACAAGCGGACGCCGGCGTCGTATTCGACACCAGCCGGCTATGGTGCAGCCGGATGCAGTTGCTGGAGACATTGTTTCCCGAGGCCAAGGTCATCGCGTGCGTTCGCCAGTTATCCTGGGTGTTGGACAGCATGGAGCGGCTGGTGCGCAGGCAACCAGTCGGCGTCAGCAAGGTGTTCCGATTCGACACCAACACCACGGTGTATTCGCGAGTCGAGGCGCTCACCGATCCGCGCGGCATGGTGGGGTTCTCCTTTCAGGCTACCAAGGACGCGTTCTATGGCCAATATGCCCCGGGACACTTGCTGCTGCTGACCTACGAAAGCCTGGCGCGCAATCCATCGGCGGCCATGCGCGCGGTCTACCAGTTCATCGGCGAACCCTGGTTCGAACATGACTTTGAGCACATTTCCTACAACGCAGTCGAATTCGACGCACGGGTCGGCATGCCCGGCCTGCATACCGTGCGCCCGAAGGTGGAGCCGATCGAGCGCACCGCCATCTTGCCGCGCGAGATCTTCGGCCGCTTCGTGAACGAATCGTTCTGGATGGACCCGAAGAACAATATCAGCCAAGTGCCCGTCGTGTAGTGGCCGGCCCAACATAAACGAGGTCCGATCGAATGACAATGACATCCACGGTGCGCACCGGAATTTCAGGCAGAAGCCGATTTCTGGTTGCGATCGTGTTTTTCGTGTTTTTCGTGATCTCCTTTCTCACGAATATCCTCGGGCCATTGATTCCCGACATCATCGCCGACTTTCACGTGTCGCTCAGGATGGCTGCGATCCTGCCATTCGCGTTTTTCATTGCGTACGGCGTGCTGTCGATTCCTGCAGGCTTTGCGGTGCAGCGCTGGGGAGAAAAGAAACCCATGGTCGCCTCTTTCGTTGCGGCGGCCCTCGGCGCGACAAGCTTCGCGGCCTTCCCCACTTATTCAATGGCCGTGATGTCGCTCTTTGTGATCGGGGCGGGGATGGCTGTACTGCAGGTTGCGATCAATCCCCTGTTGCGTGTGGCCGGAGGGGAGGAGCACTTTGCATTCAACTCAGCGTTCGCGCAGCTCATCTTCGGCGCCGCTTCCTTCGTGAGTCCTCTGGTCTATTCCGATCTCGTGAGGCACCTCGAGCCCGGGCATCGCGATCTTAAGGGCCTCTACGCAATGCTGAGCAGCATTACAACTCCCGCGCTTCCGTGGACGTCGATTTATTGGATATTTGCTGTGGTCTCCGGCGTTTGCGTGGTGGTGATCGCATTGCTGCGTTTACCGAAGGTGGAGCGTACGTCGGACGAGTCGGCGGGCACGCTTTCCATGTATCGGCAGCTGCTGCGCAATCCATACGTCTGGCTGTATTTTCTCGCGATAATTGCCTACGTCGGCTGCGAGCAGGGCACAGCCGATTGGATGTCCCCGTTTCTCGAGCGCTATCACCATGTCGATCCTCACAAGGGAGGCGCGGATGCGGTGGCCTATTACTGGGGATTGATGACCGCCGGCTGTCTGCTAGGAATGGGCTTGCTGAAGCTCTTCGACAGTCGCCGCGTATTGATTGGATTCTCGCTCGGTGCGATGTGCATGCTGTCGCTGGCCCTGTTCGGCTCGGCCGAAGTATCCCGAGTGGCCTTTCCCTGCATTGGTTTCTTCGCCTCGATCATGTGGCCCACGCTGGTGTCGCTGGGCTTAAACTCGGTACCCCAGCACCACGGCCCTTTCGCCGGAATCCTGTGCTCCGGGATCATGGGTGGTGCGGTCGTGCCCTTTGTTATTGGCTGGCTTGGGGATCTGTACGGCCTACGAGCTGGAATGCTGTTTCTGTATCTGACCTTCGGGTTCGTCTTGAGCGTCGGCGTGTGGGCGCGACCGCTCATTGCCAACGCAACCAGAGGCGGCACGAGCAAAACTTAAGATTGAGTCCTATCGATGCATAAAACCATTGCAAGGTTAATGATGGCGGTATTAGCCGCCACTGCGCGGATCGGCGGCGCTCAAACGCCATCAGGACCGCAGGTCAATGTGCCGCCAGCTGCAACTGCCGCAACCGCATCACTCTATGAGAGTGATCCTTATGAATTTGCGGCGTCAGACAGTGTTGCCCAAGTCATCCAACTGTCGAGAATCGCCGACGGCGTACGCTTCACCTGGCCGCGCACAGTTACTCAATGGGACACTGCGTTGCTCGCAGTGCGCAGCTGGGGCGCAGAACAAGATCCCTGGGTTGAAGTCTCAGTCGGCGAGTTGCGCATTCAACAGTATCTCGATACCAACGCAGAGGGTGTGCGTTGGTTGAATTTAAGCGGCTTGCGTGAGCGACTTGTCGGCGGTAGCGAAGTAATCATTCACATGCATGCAGTGACCCTCGAGGCCGAAACGGCCACACTGCGCTTATTCGACAATCATCTCGACTTGCAACAACGCATCTTGGTGATTGCACCTCATCCGGACGATGCCGAAATCGCGGCGTTTGGGCTGTATGCCGATCGGCAAGCCAGCGTCGTCACGGTTACCGCGGGTAATGCCGGCGACATGAACTATCGTGCCAACCTCAGCGACCCGGCGGAGCATTACTCTCTCAAAGGCTATTTGCGTGCGGTCGATAGTGTCACTATTCCGTGGCAGGGCAATATTCCTCCGGAACGCACCGCCAATCTCGGTTATTTCGATGGGCGATTGGATGTGATGTATCTGTCTCCCAAACAGACGTTTCCCGAAGTCTATGGTGCAAATACTCAAGTGGCGCCCTACCGTCGCGCGAACTTGAGCAAATTAGTATCGAGCGCAGCGCGCAGCAACACCTGGCAACATTTAGTAGAGGATATGGTGGCAGTGTTGCGCAAGGTGAACCCGGGGATTGTGGTAATGCCCGATCCTCGACTGGACACTCATCTGGATCATGAATTCACCAGCGTGGCCCTCGACCAAGCACTCGAGCAGTGGCAAGGTAACCCAGTCTTTCTGCTTTACACCAATCACACCGGCGACAACCATTATCCCTATGGGCCCTCAGGCACCGTGGAGTCGCTGCCACCTGGCGACATGCATGTCCGCATGCAGAAGGTGTATTCGCATCCCACCGCGCACGCCCTGCAAATCCGGAAATTGTTTGCATTAGAGTCCATGCATGACTTACGACTTTCTCCAGATGAGCAGATGACATGTAGTTCGGCAACAATTGCGCACCGTCCGGATTATCCGCGCATACCGGAAGTGGATTATTTTCGGCGCGCGCCGCGCGCGAACGAATTATTCTACGTGTTCGATAAGACCGGCGTACACGCAGCCATTCAAGATTTTCTGGCGCATTACAATGCGCCTCAGGGTTCAGGATTCGCGCAGCAAACGAATTGAGCTTTGACACACTTTTGACCGAGCGCGAGCGTCGCACGCCAGTCCGTCGAACGGTCCGGCGTCTCTAATAACGGTTGCCTACAAGCGCTACTGGCCGAATTGGGCCATCGTGTTGTGGGCGCCACCGGCCTTCAGCGCCGCATCGCCTGCAAAATATTCCTTGTGGTCATCGCCCATATCCGAACCCGCCATATTTTGGTGCTTCACGCACGCGATACCCTGGCGAAGCTCCTGACGCTGCACATTGAGCACGTAGCCGAGCATTCCCTGGGAGCCAAAGTACTCGCGCGTGAGATTGTCAGTGGACAGGGCCGCTGTGTGATACGTCGGCAATGTAATCAGATGATGAAAGACGCCCGCACGTTGGGAGGCGTCGGCCTGGAAAGTTCGGATGCGTTCATCCGCTTCTGCCGCGAGTTCCGTCCCGTCGTAGTTGACGCTCATCAGCTGCGCGCGATCGTACGAAGAGACATCTTTGCCGGCTGCCTTCCAGCGGTCGTATGCCTGTTGACGGAAATTCAAGGTCCAGTTGAAGGACGGCGAGTTGTTGTATACCAATTTCGCATTGGGTATCACTTTGCGGATCTCATCGACCATGCTTGCGACCTGCTCGATGTGCGGCTTTTCAGTTTCGATCCAGAGCAGATCCGCGCCGTTCTGAAGCGCAGTGACGCAGTCGAGCACGCAACGCTCTGCGCCCGTGCCGCTGCGGAACTGGTATAGATTGCTCTTAAGGCGCTTCGGGCGCATCAGCTTGCCGTTGCGGGTGATGAGCACGTCGCCATTACTGCCGGCGGTAGAAGATACTTCTTCGCAATCCAAGTAAGAATTGTACTTGTCACCCAAATCGCCCGGCGTCTGACTAACGGCAATTTGCTGCGTGAGGCCCGCACCTAAGGAGTCGGTACGAGTGACAATGATTCCATTGTCCACCCCAAGTTCGAGGAACGCGTAGCGGCAGGCACGCACCTTTGCTAGCAAGACTTCGTGCGGCACAGTCACCTTGCCATCTTGATGGCCACACTGCTTCTCATCCGACACCTGGTTCTCGATCTGCAGCGCCCCGGCCCCCGCTTCGATCATTTTCTTGGCGAGTAGATAGGTTGCTTCGGCGTTGCCGAAACCCGCGTCAATGTCTGCAATAATCGGCACTACGTGGGTCTGGAAGTTGTCGATGGCCGCCAGGGTCTTCTTTTCCTTCAGGGCATCGCCGGCGTCGCGCGCGGCGTCCAACTCGCGGAACAGACCGCCCAATTCGCGGGCGTCGGCTTGGCGAAGGAATTTATAAATCTCTTCGATCAGCGCCGGCACGGAGGTTTTCTCGTGCATCGATTGGTCCGGCAAAGGGCCGAACTCAGAGCGCAGTGCCGCTACCATCCAGCCGGATAAGTATATGTAGCGTCCATCGGTCGAACCGAAATGCTTCTTTACCGAGATGATATTTTGCTGACCGATGAAGCCATGCCAGCAACCCAATGACTGCGTATATTTGGCAGGATCCGCATCGTATGCGGCCATGTCCTTGCGGATGATGCCGGCGGTGTACTTCGCTATGTCCAGCCCCGTTTTGAATGAATTCTGCAAACGCATTCTGGCTACAGAATCCGCCGAAATGCCGTTCCAAGAGTTTCCGTTGCCTTCAATGATGCCACTTGCCTGAGCAACATAATCTTTGTACGACATGCAGTTATCTTCCGAATCAGAGGGAGATAGAGAGGTTAGCATGGGAAAGTTGGCCCAGTGAGTTTCGAAAATTGGCCATGTCAAAATCAAAAAAAGGCCTCGGGCGCCGCCAAATAGGCGAAAACATGAATATGTCTCAGCCCGAACGCCGGGGGAGTTCCTGGCGCTCGGCCTCAGATCTAGCAACCATCCCCGTCAGGGAAGTGTTCTCAAAAACCTCGGCCGACTGTCCGCCCTGAATCAGGTGCTGATCTGTGCGCCCAATGCAGCAAGCTGTGCGCGTCAAAGGTGAAGTGCTGTTTCCAATGACTCGGCTCCGCAGATCATTGGGGCCATGGGCGGGATTACACCGTG
>JAYTXS010000406.1:0-8053 GCA_043742845.1 Gammaproteobacteria bacterium | reverse complement strand
GATGAGGATATTCACTTAACAATCAGTACCTTTAGTGCTAATCTTGATACTGTAGCTAAACAATTGATCCAGCTGTCTAACGACAATGGCGGACGAGATAACGTATCGGTGATCATGGCGCAGGTGCTCGAGCCGTTCCCGGCGCACCGGCGTATATTTGACAAAATCTTGGGATGGTTCGGTTAGGGATATGGAGTCTAAATGGCACGCCTGATGCTCAGCCTGGATGGTCAGATCCTTGCGGAATACAACATGAATAAGGAGCGCTACACCATAGGGCGCCTCCCGGATAACGATATTCGTATCGATAATCCGGCGGTGAGCGGCCATCACTCGCTCATCATCAACATCCTAAACGACTCCTTCCTGGAGGACTTGAACAGCACCAATGGCACCTACGTCAACGGCAAGCTGATCAAGAAACACGCGATGCAGCACGGCGACGTCATCACTGTCGGCCATCACCAGCTGCGCTTCGTCGACAGCCAGGACGGCGACGCCGAACAAGACGAATTCGAAAAGACCATGGTCATCACTCCGAGCTCACAGGGCGAGGAACGCATTCGGCGGGTGGGCGTTGCAGTAGATCAGGCCGCCAAGGCGGTCGCGGGCAATAAGCGCGCCGGTGTGCCGGAGAATGCAACGGCCTTGCCGAAGGCGAAGCTGCAGGTCCTGAGCGGCGCCTTTGCGGGACGCGAACTCGAGCTGACCAAAGCACTCACCACTCTCGGCCGTCCGGGTGTGCAGGTGGCGGCCATTACGCGCCGCTCCGAAGGCTACTTCATCGTGCACGTGGACAGCGGCAAGGAAAACGACTATCCGCAGGTCAACGGCGTGCCCATTGGACCGCAGGCCAGGCGCCTGAATGACAATGATGTGGTGCAATTGGCCGGCGTGAAGATGGGGTTCTTCGAGAGCTAGTCCGCCGTTGCCGCGCAAGCGTCAGGGCGCGCAAGCGTCAGGGCTCGATTCCGCGCCGCTGAAATTCGCCCGCCACGGTGGTCGATAGCATTTTCGCTTGAGAAATATCGGCCTCCCCCTGGGCGGCCTTTTTCTTGCGAACTTCGGCCACTCCTCGTCCGAATAAGGGCCAAGCGCTGTTGGGAGCCAGCTTCAGCGATGCATCGAAATCCGCGATGGCTTTGTCGTAGTCCCCCAGCCGTAGTCGGACGAATCCCCGGTCATTCAGTATGGATACGGCCACGGGACTGGAGTTGTCGCTGCGCCGCAACGCGGCATTGCAATCGCTCAAGGCCGCAGCGAGGTCCTGTCCCATCGACGCCCGCACCCAGCATCGTCCGTTCAAAGCGCGAGCCATCTTCGAGTCATCGGGATGATTCGATATCCAGAAGTCGTACTGCACCAGGGCGCGCTCCATGCGATCGGCGTTCTGGTACAGCCTCGCCAGCGTGAACCGATCATCGGCTTGCTTGGGCGCTATCCGATCGGCGGCATCCAGGTCGGCAGTTGCGCTGGCCAGCTCCTTGTTTTCAATGTGCAGCTGCGCACGCGAGATGCGTGCCGGCAGATAATCGGCATCGAGTTGCAATGCGCGGTCGAAATCGGCCATCGCGGGCGCAACTTGTTCGGTCTGCCAATACACCTTGCCCCGCTCGTGCAGATACTCGGCGCTGCCTGGGTTCAAGTCACTGGCCCGCGACAGATCCGCAATGGCGTGTTCGAAGTCGCGCCGCCCCGCGAATGCGTTGCCCCGCCGGGCGAAGCCCGCGGCGTCCGTGGGCTCGTCCGCTGCGACGGCGGCGCCCCCAGGCGTTGCCGCTCTCGACAGGTTGAATACCGGCCCGCCGTTGTACGTGAAATAGACTTTGTGCTGACTGTTGGAAATGAGAATGTGATGCGACAGGAAGAAGTCCGCGCCGATCAGCATAGCGCCTTCATTCAGATCCATATCAGCGACCCGCAGTCGTGTGTTCTTGATCTCCTCGTTGTCCCCTATCTTGAAGCTCGCAAAAGGCGCAATAAACGATTTCACCGAGCTTCGGCCGATGCCCGTGGCATATCCCGCATCAACGGCGCCGGCCGTATCCGGTCTGACGCCGGCGCGAGCGGCAGCTTTCAAGGACAGTACTGAACTCGCCGCACCCGAATCGAACATGGCGGTGATTTTGGTGCCGTTGATGGTTGCCGTGCCGGTGGCGTGAGGCCTTTGCGGTGTCGTGTAAGCGATATCCATCATCGACATGACCTGATCGCCGGACAGCCAGTACGCGAGGCCCGTGTGCTTGCAGTCGCCGTCGGCCTTGAGTAGACGGACGACGCCTTTGGCAAGGTCATACTCCACATCCCATCTCTCCAGAAAATTCTGTCCCAGCAGCCCGATCACCTCTCCACCCATCTCGCTGCCGCCGACCAGGAACTCGACGTTGCGAATGGGGATATCCGCGAAAGTGAACGTTTTCACGGTTGCGATGGAAGCTGCGGTCGAGCCTCCGATGCCGGTAATCCTGAGTCCGAAGGGCGCAGGCGACTCCTTGAGATTGAATTGCGCCATCGTCGCGGAACTGATCATGCTGTACCAAGCGCCGCTATCCAGCAGAAATTGCGCTTCCACGCCATTGATCTTGGCGCTGATGGTCGGACGGAGGCCGATCATCGTGATGGGAAGTTCGGCCAATTTGCCCAGCGTGCACTTGGCGGCAGCGTGCAGCGGGGAACCTGCGAGAATTGCCAGCACGCAGGCGACTGCCCGGCCACAGGTAGGGAGTGAACTCAACTTCCGTGTCGCCGCACGCACACCGCCACCCGTTGGCTTATCCCGCAAAGTAACTCATACGGAATGGTCTGCGACCACACCGCGATTTCTTCCACCGGCAGCCCTTCGCCCCACAGGACCACCGGGTCCCCTAGCTTGGGCTCGCGCTTCAAGTCGGTGACGTCGATGCCGATCATGTCCATGGACACGCTGCCCGCCAATCCTGCACGCTCGCCGTTGACCAGCACCGGCGCCCCTGCGCCCAAGCTGCGCGGGTATCCGTCGCCATACCCCACTGCCGCTACAGCCAGCCGTGTGGGCCGAGCGGCCCGCCAGCGCCCGCCGTAGCCGACTAATTCTCCCGCGGCAAGGTCCTTGACCGCTATTACATGGGACCGTAGTGTCATTACGGCCTTCAGCCCATAGTCCGCGCCGATGGCGCCCGCGATGGGCGAAACCCCGTACAGCAGCAGTCCCGGGCGCACCCAATCGGCCTGAGCGTCGGAGAAGCTGAGCATACCCGCTGAGTTGGCAATGCTGCGCTCGCCGGGCAGGAAACGCGTCGCGGCGTCGAAGCGCGCAAGTTGTTCGGCGGTGGCGGGAAGTTCGGGTTCATCGGCGCAAGCCAAATGCGTGAACAGGTTGACCGGCAATTGCACGCACGCCAAGGCGCTCAACTCGGCATGCGCGTCGGCAAATGCCGCGCCCTTGAATCCCAGTCGATTCATGCCGCTATCGAGCTTCAGCCACACTTTGAAGCGCGCGCCGGCTCCTGCGGCGCGCAGTAAATCGATTTGTTCCTGCGTGTGCACGACGAGTTCGAAACCCGCCGCGGCGGCGGCGGCCAGCTGTTCAGAATCGAAGACGCCCTCGAGCAGCACTATACTTGAGTCGATGCCGGCGGCGCGCAGCGTCAAGCCTTCATCGACTCGCGCCACGGCGAAGGCGTCCGCGCAGTGGAGCGCGCGCGCCACAGCGACCAGCCCGTGACCATAGGCATTGGCTTTGATCACGGCCATCACGCGGGAGTGCGGCGCCCATTGCCGGATGACACTTAAATTGTGGCGCAGCGCGCCGGAATCGATGGTCGCGCTCACCAAGGGAGTCATTGGGATTTCACCGCGGTGTCACCGGAACACGCCCTCGGCATAGGACTCGGGCGCGTAATTCTCGAACTTGGTGTACTGACCCAGGAATGTCAGCTGCACATCGCCCGTCGGGCCATTGCGCTGCTTGGCGATGATGATGTCGGCGATGCCTTTGCGCGTGGTGTTCTTGTCGTACACTTCTTCGCGATAAATCAGCAGCACAACATCAGCATCCTGCTCTATCGAGCCCGATTCTCTGAGATCCGACATCACCGGCTTCTTCTCCACTCGCTGCTCCACGCCGCGGTTCAGCTGTGACAGGGCGATCACCGGCACCTTCAGCTCTTTCGCGAGTGCCTTGAGCGAACGCGAAATCTCCGAGATCTCCGTCGCGCGGTTCTCCTTGGTGCCGGCAACTTGCATGAGCTGCAGGTAATCCACCACGATCAGATCGAGACCGCGGTCGCGCTTCAAGCGGCGCGAGCGCGCGCGAATTTCGGTGGGCGATAGACCCGGAGTTTCATCGACGAAAATCTTTGCGGCACCGAGCTGTGTCATCGCAGAATCGATGCGCGGCCAATCTTCCTCTTGCAGCCGACCGGAACGCAGATTGGATTGATTGATGCGTCCCAAGGAAGAAATCATGCGCAGGGTCAGCGACTCCGCGGACATTTCCATGCTGAATATGGCAGCCGATTTGCCGGCACCCAGAGCCGCGTTCTCCGCGATGTTCACTGCCAGCGTGCTCTTACCCATCGACGGGCGGCCGGCAATGATGATCAAGTCTCCCGGCTGCAATCCCGAAGTCATCTCGTCGAGTTGTTTGAAGCCGGTGGAGATGCCGGTCATATTGCCGTCGGAGTGATACAACTCGTCGATGCGGTTGACTACGTCCGGCAAGATGCTTTTTACGGATCTGAATCCAACCTGGCCGCGTGACCCCGCCTCGGCGATCTCGAACACCGCACGTTCGGCCTCATCGACGATTTCCCGCGCTTCGCGCCCGTCGGGCTCCAGCGCGCTGCCGACGATGAGATTTCCCGCTGTGATGAGTTTGCGCAGCACCGAGCGCTCGCGAACGATGTCCGCATAGGCTCGAATGTTGGCAGAGGTCGGTGTGTCGCGCGCCAGTGATCCGAGATAGGACAAGCCGCCCACCTGGTCGAGCACTCCCTGACCTTCCAAGTGGCCTGAGAGAGTGACTGCATCGCAAGGCTGATTGCGTTCGATCAACCCGGCAACGGCTTCGAACACGAGTTTGTGATCGTGGCGGTAAAAATCCTCTGCCACGACACGATCGGCGATTTGGTCCCAGGCAGCTGAATCCAGCATCAATCCGCCGAGCAGCGATTGCTCGGCTTCGATCGAATGCGGCGGCAGGCGCAGGCCATCGCCTGCGCCCATGGAACGATTACTGATGCGAGAGGCCATACGCAATCCCTAAAGGGGACGCGATTGCCGGCCGCTACTCTTCGGCGACGATGGTGACCATAAGGGTCACATCGACATCAGTGTGCAAATGCAGCTGCACCTGATGTTCACCGGTAGCGCGAATCGGCCCGCTCGGCATGCGCACTTCGCTGCGGCTGATCGGCTGGCCGGCCGCAACGGCAGCTTCCGCGATATCGGACGTGCCGATGGAACCGAACAGCTTGCCTTCCGCTCCCGCCTTGGCCTTGAGCTCGAGCTTGAAGTTCTCGAACTTCAGGGCGCGCGCCTGTGCGGCTGCCAATTCTTCATTCGCCTTCGCTTCGAGCACGTGGCGCTGTGCCTCGAATTTCGCGATGTTGGCCGCAGTCGCCATGGTGGCTCTGCCGGTGGGCACCAGGAAATTGCGCGCGTAACCCGACTTCACTTTGACGCGATCGCCGATTTGGCCGAGGTTCGCGACCTTCTGCAACAATATGATATCCATGTTAGCCCGCCGGTTTAATGCTGATCGGTGTACGGCAGCAAGGACAGAAACCGCGCGCGACGAATCGCGAGCTGCAGCTGACGCTGATAGTGAGCTCGCGTACCGGTGATGCGGCTCGGAACAATCTTGCCGGTCTCGGTGATGTAGCTCTTGAGCGTGGTCAGATCCTTGTAGTCGATCTGCTTGACGTCATCGGCCGTAAATCGGCAGAACTTCTTGCGGCGAAAAAAACGTGCCATGTTGGTCTCCTATTCCTTACCGGGCGCCCATGGGCATGTCATCGTCATCGCCGTCGTCGCCGAAGTCGTCGTGGCGGCGGGCATTTTCATCCGGCGCACGCGCCATGGGCGAGGGCTCGGTGACGGCTTCTTCCATACGCACTACTAGGCTGCGCAGGACCGCGTCGCTGAAGCGGAATGAGCCCTTGAGCTCATCGATGGTCTTTTGGTCGCATTCCACGTTCAGAAGAATGTAGTGCGCTTTGTGGACTTTGGAGATCGGGAAGGTCAGTTGGCGCCGGCCCCAATCCTCGAAACGATGCACAGAACCGCCGCCGGCACTGATCATGCCCTTGTAGCGATCCACCATCGCAGGAACTTGCTCGCTCTGGTCCGGATGAACCAAGAGCACAATTTCATAATGCCGCATTGTAGGCTCCCTACGGTATAAGCCTCCCGTTGCGAGCGGTGAGGCAAGGAGTGAGGCCGTTTCACCGGCCGGCAACCGGTTGCCCGGTCGAAAAAGAGCGCGAAGGATACTCGTTTGGGCCTGTGCCGGTCAACCGGCCCGGTGCGTCAACCCAAGCGCTGCCGACGCGCCTCGAACAGAGCCACTCCGGCGGCCACGGACACATTCAGGGATTCGATCTGTCCGGCCATCGGTATACGCACCAGAAAATCGCAGCGCTGCCGCGTCAGGTGCCGCATGCCGGCACCTTCGGCGCCCAGCACCAATGCCAAAGGACGCTTCAGATCGGCCGCGTACAGGGTCTGAGGCGCCTCGCCGTCTGTGCCCACCACCCAGATGCCCCGTTCCTTGAGCAAGTCGATGGTCCGCGCCAGATTGGTCACACTGGCCACGGGCACGAATTCGGCGGCGCCGGCGGCGACTTTGCGCACTACGGGGTCCACCGTGGCCGCGCGATCCTTGGGAATGAGCACCGCGTGCACGCCGGCGGCATCGGCGGTTCGCAGGCAGGCACCTAAGTTATGCGGATCGGTGACGCCGTCGAGAATGAGCAGTAAGGGATCCTCGTCGGCCTGCTTCAAGGATTCCAGGAGGTCGTGCTCGTCCCAGGCCTTGAGCGGGCGAACCGCCGCCACCGCCCCCTGATGGGCGACGTCCCCCACCAGCTTGGCCAGCGCCTCGCCTGCCACGGACTGCACCCGTACCCCTGCGCTTTGCGCACGCTCACGTAAATCGCGGCTTCGGGCGTCGTCCCGCGCGCCTGCCATCCACAGCTCCAATACCCGCTCCGGCGCCCGCTCCAGCACTGCCCTGATGGCGTGCAGGCCATAGACAAAATTGCGCTTCGAATCAGCCACGCCCGCCGCGTCCGCGCTTCGAGCCCGCGCCGCGACCGCCGCGCGATCCGCCGGAACCGCGCCGCGACGTGCTGCCAGGCCCGCGCTTCGAGTGACCGTCGCCGCCGCCCGCGCCGCGCCGCGGGGCGCGCACCGTGCCGGAACTGGCGGCGCCCTCTGCGTCGAGCAATTCGAAGTCGATTTGGCGCTGCGTGAGATCGACGCGATTCAGGCGCACGCGCACCGTGTCGCCCAACTGCCAGCGCCGCCCGGTGCGTTGGCCCACCAGACCCAAGCCACCGTTCTCGAGCTCCCAGTAATCGCCGGGAATCGCGGAAATATGCACCAGGCCGTCAATCGGCATTTCCTTGAGCTGTACGAACAGACCGAACTCGAGCGCGCTGGTGATCGTCGCATCGAATGTCTCGCCGACCCGCGGCTGCATGTACAGGCACTTCAAATAACCCATCACGTCGCGCGATGCGTCATCCGCCCGCCGTTCGCGTTGCGAACTCTCGGCGCCCAACGTCTGCAGCTCGGCGGTCGTGTAGCGATGTCCGGACGGCGAACTCGGCACGACCGCGGCCTTGATCGCGCGATGCACCAGCAAGTCCGGATAGCGGCGAATCGGCGACGTGAAATGCGCATACTCATCGAGCGCGAGGCCGAAGTGGCCGATATTCGTTTGCTGGTATACGGCTTGCGCCAGCGAGCGGATGACCAGGCTCTCCAGCAGCAGCCCGTCGGGCCTTCCCGCGAGGCGCTCGACGAGTTGGCGAAACTCCCTCGGAGTGGGCTTTTCGGAAAATTGCGC
>JAYTXS010000405.1:0-9261 GCA_043742845.1 Gammaproteobacteria bacterium | reverse complement strand
ATTTGTCAGACTACGTCCGATTGGCGATGACTGGCAAGGCCGCTCAGTATGCTTCACTAGCCCAGCATGCCGAGTGCCGTCGTAACGTCAATGCGGCGTAAACATTCGGCGAGACTGCCAGGCTCAATCGCATGCAGCCAGCGCGCCCGCGCCGCGTCGTACGCCGCATCAGCCGTTTCGAGCTCGCTCCGCCGCTGCCGCATGAGAGAGTCGTAAATGCGCCCATCCTCTTCGGCCGGGCCGCCACGCCTCTCGACGCTGAGGGTGTATTCCCCCCTCTGCAGATATGCCGTCAAATCCAAGGTGTTGTTGAAGTTCTGCAGTACCTTGGCTGTCGCGCTGCGAATCGTCACGTCGGCTTGTGCCGCGGCGCCGTTTGGACCATAAGCAAAACATTGCTTGATGCGATCAAGGGCGGCTTCCGGCTCTTTATAGCGATGCGCCGTAGGCCGAGGTGGAGCGTCGGGCACGGCCAGATGCGTGATGCCGTGGCTATTTAAGGAGCGCAACGCCTCCACCGCATCCGTTACCCGGATTTCCTTGCGGTCAGGCCAGAAATCAAATGGTCCGTGAAAGCCCCAGTATTGTCCGACGTGAAACAGGTACACATCCGGGTAAAGCGGGCGCGACCTGCGCTTTTTACCGGGTACGTCGTAAAACGAGGTGATGCATAACAGCGTCAAAAGGCCGGCACCCAGCGCGCCCAAGGGCTCGTTGACCAAGACGCCGAGCCGATCACGCGCATCCCATTCCAGCAGTTGTTCGCGGCCGGCCGGCTTGCCGTCGATTTCTATCGTGAACATGCTGCGGTCGATGTCGTAAGAAGTATGCATGTCAACCCGCGGCTCAATCGGCTGAGTAGTTTCCTGTCTCGCCCCGCGCCGCCATCGATACGCGCAGCGCTGCGTCGTCGCCCTCGCGCTGCTCTCGCAGGTCCGCCGCATGTTGCTCTTCCTTGCGCAGGCGATCCACCACCCGGCTCAAGGATTCGGCTTCGACGCGTTTTTCGCTCCACAGCGCGCGCCGCTTTTCGTATTCCACCCGAGCATTCTCCAGATTATTCAGGTGCTGGCGCAATGCCTCGCCCAGGCGGCCCATGAACGTACTGAAATTCTGCAGCTTGACCGCATCGGTGGTCCCGGCGGCCGGCCCGGTGCTGCGCAGGTATTCGTCCCGATAGGATTGCAGCTGCTCGAGCTGGCGCTCCAGATCGGTCACTTTGAGGCCCGCGTCGGCCATCGCACGGCTCAATTGATCTGCCGAATTGGCTGCGATTTCTTGAATCGGCTCGAATCGTTTCGACTTCATCATTGCTGGGTGACTATCGTCCGGTTGCCGGGGCAGGCGCCGAGAACTGCGTCACGAGTTGCTTAAGGTCGGCATAGCTGCGCTCGATTCCGACCGGCTCGTACATGTCCTGACGCAGAAATTCCATCATTTTGGGCCATTGCTCCACGGCTAGATCGACACGCGCATCGGCTCCACGCCGATAGGCGCCCACCGTAACGAGGTCGCGGTTTTGCTGATAGGTTGAATAAACTTGCTTGAAGCGATTCGCGAGATCGAGCTGCTCACGCGTCGCAATTTGATGCATGGCGCGACTGATCGAGGCTTCCACGTCAATCGCGGGATAGAGCCCGTTTTCAGCCATCCTGCGCGACAGAACGATGTGACCGTCGAGAATGGCGCGCGCGGCGTCGGCGATCGGATCGTTCTGATCGTCCCCTTCCACCAGCACCGTGTAAAACGCCGTAATCGAGCCGACTCCACGGTCGCTATTGCCGGCGCGCTCCACCAGCTGCGGCAGACGCGCGAATACCGACGGTGGATATCCCTTGGTCGCCGGCGGCTCGCCGATGGCGAGGGCGATTTCGCGCTGCGCCTGTGCAAAGCGGGTCAATGAATCGAGCAGCAGCAGCACTTTGAGGCCGCGGTCGCGAAAATACTCGGCGATGGCTGTCGCCAGCCATGCACCGTGCAACCGCATGAGAGGCGGATTATCGGCCGGAGTCGCGACCACCACCGCGCGGCGCATGCCATCCGGCCCCAAGGTGTTGGTCACGAAGTCCTGAACTTCGCGGCCGCGTTCGCCGATGAGTCCGACCACGGTGACATCAGCTTTGGTGTAGCGGGTCATCATGCCGAGCAGCACGGACTTACCGACGCCTGACCCCGCGAACAGGCCGATACGCTGGCCGCCGCCCACCGCCAGCAACGCATTGATCGAGCGTACGCCCACGTCCAGCGGATCTCGAATAGCCCGGCGCATCAGCGGGTTCAAAGGCTCTCCTATCAGCGAGACACGATCGGTGCATTTGAGCGCGCCGAAGCCATCGAGAGGCCGGCCTGCGCCGTCCAGCACTCGGCCCAACAGTGCATCCCCCACCGCCACCGTCGATACGCTATGTGTGGGAATGACGCGCGCGCCCGGCATGACCCCGCGAATATCCCCGGTGGGCATCAAGAACAACTTATCCCCGGAGAATCCCACCACTTCGGCTTCGATCTGCTTGCCCTCCGCGGTATCCACCAAGCATCGCCCGCCCACCGCGGCCTCGCAGCCCACGGCCTCCAGGGTCATCCCGACCATGCGATTCAGTGTGCCTTCGACCACCAGATCGCCGGCGTTCGCCATGCGCTCGCGCGCTCGGACCAATGCCGCCGCCCAACGCTTGGGCCCAGGCAACTCCGGCAGCGCAGCATTCATGAACGACGGGCCATCAGGCCGCCGCGCCGCCGCGCGCGCCGTCGTTGTGCCGCTCCGTGCCCAACAACTCGCTCAAGATCGCACCCAATCGGGTCTCCAGGCGGCCATCGATGCGCGACGTGGTGGTAGTGATTTGACAGCCGCCGCGGGCCATCACCGGATCCTCGACGATGGCCCAAGCTCGCTCGCTTTCGGTGGGCGCAAGATATTCGCGCACTACGGCAGCGTCCTCGGGATGCAGATGTACTCGCACTTCGCGGGCGGCGACCGGCAAAGCGGCGATGGCCTCGCGAATGATGCCGATGATTTGCGTGGGATCGGCCTTCAGCTCGCGGCGTACGATTTGCCGCGCCAGGGTCATCGCCAAGGTCAGAAGCTCGCGCTCTACCTCGGCATCCAACGCTTCGAAAGGCTTCGCCAAGTCGTAGAACATTCCCGCCAGACGCTCGACCTGCGCGCGAATCTCGGCGCGGCCCGCCTCGCGGCCCTCGGCCAGTCCCTGCTCGAAGGCCTCCTTGTGCGCCTCGGCCTGCAGATCGGCGAGCCCGCCCACCGTCGCCATTTTCTGGGGCGGAATTGGGTTCCCGTATGGGACACTTAATGGGTTCCCCATATCAGGAGCCTTCCAAAGCTGCGCACCGCCGGGCGACTTGGCTTCGAGATCAGACAAATTCGCCGCCGCCCTTACCGCCCAAACTGATGGTGCCTTCCTCGGCCAGACGCTGCGCGATGACCACGATTTCCTTCTGCGCCGCCTCGACGTCGGTGAGCTTCACCGGCCCGCGTGCTTCCATGTCGTCCTTGAGGATTTCCGCAGCGCGTTTTGACATGTTCTTCAGGATCTTCTCCTGTACTTCGGGCTCTGCGCCGCGCAGCGCCACTGCCAGCGTATCGGAGCCGACTTCCCTCAGCAGTGCCTGAATACCGCGATCGTCGATATCCAGCAAATTGTCGAAGATGAACAGCAGATCCTTGATCTTGCCGTGCATCTCGCCGTCCGCCTTTTCGATCTTGCCGAGTTCTTCGCCGCTCTTGTCACGCTCCATGGCGTTCAAGATATCGGCCACGGTTCTAGCGCCGCCGATGCGGCGCAGCGTCGGCGGGGGAGCGGCGTTCGCCTGCTTCTCAACCAGCTGATCGAGTTCGATCAGTGCATTTTGCGGCACCACGTTCAAGGTCGCGATGCGCATCAGGACTTCGGTGCGCGTATCCTCATTCAACAAGGGCAGGATGGCGGCGGACTGCTCGGGCTCGAGGTGCGACAGCACGATGGCTGCGATTTGCGGATGTTCGCCGCTGATGATTTGCGCGACCGCCTTCGCTTCCATCCATTTCAATGCCTCGATGCCCTGCCCGGTCTGCCCGGTGGTCACGCGATCCAGCAGCAGGTCCGTCTTTTGTTTCCCCACGGCCTGGGTGAGCACGCGCCGCACGAAGTCTTGAGAGCCGCCGGCAATATTTGCCTTGGAGTCGGCCACACCGATGAACTTGTCGAGCACGGCCGTCATCTGCTCGCGCGACACTTCCTTGAGTTCGGCCATCGCGATGCCGAGTTTTTGAACCTCGCGGGCATCGAGCTGCTTGAGAACGTTGGCGGCATCCTGTTCGCCCAAGCTCATCAGCAAGATGGCGGCGCGCTGCGTCCCATCAAGCTCATCGGAATTGCTAGCCATCCGCGGCTACCCACTCTTTCACCACTTGCGCCGCCCGCCGTGGATCCTGGCCCACCAGGGTGCGCGCTGCAGCGATTTGCTGCTCGAAGCTCGGCGCCAGTTTTATCGGGTTGCCGCCCTGTCCCGAAATACTCAGGCGATCGCCCGCGATGTCGCCGCCATCCTCGCCGGCGGAACGCCGCGCCGCCGGCTTGGTCAGCGACTTCATCAGAGGCCGCAACACTAGGAACGCGACCACCAAAACCAGCGCAGCGCCGACGATTTGTTTTGCCAATTGCGTGATCCACGGCGTTTCCCACAGCGGTGGGCCATCGACAGCGCCGAGCGGCGCGCTGCTCTTGAACGCCTGGTTGAGTATGTTCAGTTGATCGCCGCGATCATCTTTGAGTCCAATGGATTCGCGCACCAGTTGCGTGAAGCGCTTGATGTCCGCTTCGCTCATGGGCGCCGTCGTGACTTTGCCGTCGGCGTCCACTTTCTGCCAGTCATCGAGCGCCACGCCGACGTTCAGGCGCTTCAAGACGCCCACCGGCTGCTTCACGTAGGACAAAGTCCGATCGACCTCGAAATTGCGCGTACTGCGCTGCGCGCTCGAACTTGGCCCGCTGCTCGCGGCAGAGGTTTGCGCGGCGCCGGCTGCGCCGGTGGCCGGCGCAGGGTTTCCTGGGGTGGCGGCGCCCGGAATCGAGGGCGCGCCCGACGTGCCCGGGGGCTGATTGCTAAGTGCACCCGGAATGCCTTCCGCGCCATCGCCGCCGCGGCGCTGCTCATTGCTGGTTTGTTCGCTGCGCACCGCGGTCTTTTGCGGATCATAGTTTTCGCGCGTCTCCTCCGTGACGGTGAAATCCATGTCGGCCGTGACAGTCGCGTGCACTCGACCCGGGCCGACCATGGGTTCGAGCAGATCGACGATGCGCTGCTGATAGCTCGCCTCGAGCTTGCGCGTATAGGCAAATTGACGGGTGCTCGCGGCCTGCTCGGCGTTCTCATCCGGAGAATTGAGCAACGTGCCGGCCTGATCCACCAGAGTGACGTCGCTTGCCCCCAATTCCGGCACGCTCGAGGCCACCAAGTGCACGATGGCCGCGACCTGACCGGGCTCGAGGCGCCTGCCCGGATACAACTGCAGCATCACGGAGGCAGTGGCCTTGCGCGAGTCGCGCAGGAAAACCGAGGGCTTGGGCAAAGCCAAGTGAACCCGCGCGGTCTGCACGCCTTGCACCTTGACGATGGTGCGCGCCAACTCCGTTTCGAGCACAGATTGGTAGCGTGCGCTCTCCATCATGGAACTCGACCCCAGCGCCGACTCCTTCTGTATCATCTCGATACCCATCGCATCGCTCTGCGGCAGACCCTGGCTGGCGAGGCGAATTCGCGCCTCCTGCACCTTGGATTCGGGAACCGACACCGCACCGGATGGGTTGAGCTTGAATTCGATTCCGGCCGCCGTCAGCGCGTCCATGACCTGGCCGCTTTCGCGCTCCGAGAGCTGGCCGTACAGCACGGTGTAGTTCTGTCCCTGCGACCAGATCACCAACCAAATGGCGGCAGCCACGGCCGCGGCGACCCCGGCGAGCAATCCGACCTGCTTCACACCGGGAATATCAACGATGCTGCGCTGGGGTGCGGGTACGATGTCAGCCATGACTTAAGCCTCGCGATCGTTCGGACATCGTGTCAGACCGACATGTTCATTACTTGGGTGTAGGCGTCGATGAGCTTGTTGCGCACCTCGGTCATAGCATGAAAAGCCAGACCCGCCTTTTGTACTTCCAGCATCACTTTGGTCAAATCCACTCCCTTGTCGCCGGCCTCGTACGCATCCGCAAGCGAGGTCGCCTGGTTTTGCATGGCGGCGACATGGTCGATGGAATTTTTCATCATGTTGGCGAAATCCGAGGGCTGCGCGGCCGCAGCCGGCGCCTCGGCAGTTCCCGATGCGCGCGCCTGCAGAGAGCGCATCTCAGCCAACACTTGCTGAATTTGCATGCTGCTCATATCAGACCGCCGCGAGCTGCTGATCGTGCGTGCGCGGCACGCTGATGCCGGCCGCTTTCAGCTGCTGCAGCTTGTGACGCAGCGTGCGCGGGCTTATCCCTAAGCGCTCGGCGGTGAGCTTGCGGCTGCCGCCCGTGACGCGCAGCGTGCTCAAAATCAATTCGCGCTCGCGCTCTTTCAGGTCGTGATCCAAGCCCGCTTGCTGCGCGGCCTCTTCTGGCTCTGCGGCGTGTGCTGAGAACGCGCTTGCGATGGTAGCGGTGGCGGCGACATCTCCCGTATCCAAATCCGCCGCATGAATGACCCCGCCGGCAGCCAACCAAGCCGCGCGCTGCACGATGTTGCTGAGCTCCCGGGCATTCCCGGGCCAATCATGCCGCAGTAGTGTCTGCTCGGCGTCGGCGGAAAAGCTCAGTGCGGCGTGCCCGCCGCGCGCGCAGGCTTGAATGGCGCGCTGCGCCAGCGGCAGGATGTCGCCGCGGCGCTCACGCAGCGGCGACAGTCGCAGCGACATCACATTGAGCCGGTAGTACAGATCGGCGCGAAAGGCACCGGCGCGCACCTGCGCCGGTAAGTCGCGGTTCGAGGTCGCGATTACCCGTACATCCAAAGTCAAAGTGCGGCTGCTCCCCAAGCGTTCCACTTCGCGCTCCTGCAGAACGCGCAGGATTTTCGCCTGCAGGCCTAAATCCATCTCTGAAATCTCGTCCAGCAACAGAGTGCCTCCCTGTGCCTGCTCGAATTTGCCGGCGTGCGCTCCCTGCGCTCCAGTGAAGGCTCCTTTCTCATAGCCGAACAGCGTGGCTTCGAGCATGTTCTCGGGTATGGCTGCGCAATTAATGGCCACGTAAGGCGCCTTGGCGCGGAGCGAATGGTCCCGAATGAAGCGTGCGTAAACTTCCTTGCCGGTGCCGCTCTCGCCGGTGATGAGCACGGTGGCGTCGTTCTGCGCGATCTTGCGCGCCAGGGCAACCAGCCGCTTCGACTCCATATCGACGGCCACCAATTCGCTGGGCGCGACCCGCAGCGCCAATTGACGTTGCGCCATTTCGATCAGTGCCTGCGCGTCGAAAGGTTTGACGATGTAGTCGGTCGCGCCCTCGCGCATGGCCGCCACCGCCTGCGCGACGGTGCCGTAGGCCGTCATCAAGACCACGGGCAATTCCGGCCGCAGCCGCTTGATCGATGACAGCAGCTGGTAGCCGTCGGGCCCGGGCATCTGCACGTCCGAGATCACCAGTGCGATCTGCTCGCTCTGCAGCAACTGCAGGGCCGTAGGCGCATCGGGTGCCGCAAGTGCCGGCAGATCTGCGGCCCGCAACGTGTCGATCAAAGCGTCGCGCAGCGCGGCGTCGTCTTCGACCACCAGGACTGATTCTGTAAGCGTGCTCATGCAGGAACCTCTGCCGGTAATTCGATAATAAAGGTGGCGCCGCCCTGGACGTCGGCCAGGCAGATGCTGCCTTCGTGCGCCTCGACCACTGACTTGACGATGGCGAGACCAATACCGTTGCCGCGCGAGCGGGTGGTAAAGAAGGGCTCGAAGATTCGATCTCGAATCTGCTGCGGTATCCCGGGGCCGTTGTCGCTGACCACGATTTGCGCCCGGCCTGCCGTAGTGCGGCGCCCCAGCAATTCCAAATCCAGATCGCCGCTCGCGGCTTGCAGCGCATTAGTCGCAAGATTGAGCACAGCAGAAACCAGCGATGGAGCATTCGCGCGCACCATGAGATCCGGCGCCTGGGTCCGGATGGTGAGTCGGACGCCGCGGCGCAAGGCCGGGCGAAGCCACTGGGCCACCTGCTCCAGTAAAGCGCTTACGCTCACCGCCTCCCGCGCCGCGCCGCCATGGGCGAACGCCAGCATGTCATTGACCAGCTTGTCGAGTTGCTTGAGGCTGCCGACGGTTTTCTCCGCGCAGCGCGCCAAGTCTTCGGTGCGGCGTCCGGGCAGTGTCATTTGCGAGGCGTAAAGCAGCGCGGCCGCAAGAGGCGTGCGGATCTGATGCGCCAAGCCCGCCGCCAATTCTCCCAACGTCAACAAACGCTGCTGGCGCGTCAAGAACACCTGCATCAGGTGAGATTCGGTCACGTCTGTCAGCAGCACCACCTCGCCGCCGCTTTCCAACTCACGCCGTGAGATATTCACGAAGCGGCCGCTGCGAAGCTCCGTGTGCTCGGCGCCGCCGCCGCCCGCCGCCGCGGCGCGCTGCAAAACCGCTGCGAAGCATTGAGCGAGCAATGGTTCGCCCAATAACTCGCGAGCGGCCGGATTGCATTCCTGAATCTCGCCGGCGCCGTCGAGCACCAGGACGCCGCCGGGCAAACCGGCGATCAGGGCCGATAGACGCGCGGCCAGATGCTCCTTGCCCGCATGCGCCGCGCCCAATTCCGAACGCAGTTGTGTCACCTGAGTGCGCAGAGAGTCGAACGCGCCCGACAGTTGCTCTGACACCGAACCGAAGGCGAGGAACGCCGCTTGTAATTCGGAGCGACGGTTTTCGACTAGCTCGAGCTTGTTGGCTGCCATCCCGAAGAAGAAAGCAACTTCTGTGCCTCTCCGGTATTTGCTCTTCGTATCAACCAGTTACGCCTTATCCGCCGCTGCGCGAAATACCGGCGTCAATATTTTGTCAGGCGCTCAAACGATATTTGCGCAGCTTCTCGACGAGAGTGGTGCGCCGCATGCGTAACAGGCGCGCCGCCTCGGCGACGGTTCCGTCAGCTTCTTCGAGCGCTTGGCGGATGAGCCCGATTTCGATCGCCGATAGATGGTCCTTCAAATCGATGCCGCCGCGCGGCAGCTCGAACCCGTTCGACTCCGCCGTTACCATCAGCTCCACGTCCTCGCCGACGTCGGTGTGCACCGCGCCGGTGGTCACCG
>JAYTXS010000404.1:0-2659 GCA_043742845.1 Gammaproteobacteria bacterium | reverse complement strand
TCGCCGAAGCGAACGGAGAAATAGTAACCGGCATAGAACAGCATCATCACGGTGCCCTGGCTGCCCAGTGGGGCCGACCGGATCACGAGGTCCACGAGCGAAGCCTGCGCTAGGCCGCCGAGAATCCCCATCATTGCCGCCGCGACGATCGCCCCGGTGGCGTCGTGCACCAGCAGCAGCGGGCACATCTGGAAAATCGCGAGCGTAAACCCGAACCAGAGCAGCGAGCGCAGAGTGATCCGGCGGCTGAGAAATCCGTAAACCACGTACATCGGAATGAACGAGCCAAAGAAGACGCCCTGCCACAGTCCCCACTGGCTATCCGTGGCGTGCAGATGATCGACGATGTGATACTGCAGTACCGTACCGGTCGCCGGCGAAAACTGCCACAGCAACTGGATCAACATGGCCGGGTAGATCGGCCAATGCCGAACGATCCGTTTGAGATCCGCGAGGATATGGATCTGCTTGCCCTCGCGGTGCGCCTCGTCGAACACCCACTTCGGTCCCAGGAGGCCCATCACGGCGATCGCGAGCATGAGTACCGCAGCGCATAAAAACAGTATTCGAGCGGCGGCAGCCGCGCCCTCGCCTTCCAAAGTCTGACTCAGTATCCCACCCCCGATGAATGAGAGAAGTTCCGGCAGACCGCGGCAAATGCTGATGACGCTGCTCATCTGGCCGGAAACTGCGTGCTTATGCGCGATGGTATTCGTGATCCCGTAGGCGGCGCTGCCGACCATCTGGAATGCCATCGTGGCGACGAAGAGGCCCATCAGAAACACGCCATAAGTCGGGTTGATGAAGGATAGGGCGCCATAGATCAGCGCACTCGTCACTCCGAACACGATGAGATGCGCCCGGTCGCCTTTTTCAAAAGGACTCCAGCGGTCCCTGACGAAGCCGAACACGAAGCCCACGATCAGCGGAATGCCAACCCAGAGCTTGAACACCGCCAGTTCGTTGGCATTCAGATGCATCCGGTTCTTCAAGAAGAAAGTAACCGGGATGTCGATGACACCGCCCGCCGGACTGGCGAAATTCATCAGGATCAGCAAGCCCGCCCCGAACAGGAAGACTTGGCGCGAACGCACTCTAGAGAGTGCCGGCGCCGAAGCCAGGGAGTCATGGGTCATGCAAGCAGATTCCCTTTGGGTAGCTATGGACTCCGTGACGCAAGTCCCTTCATTTCATATTATCATCCCTATTGAACTGCCCGATCCCTCGCATACGGACAAATGAATTGGACCTGCCAAAGGTTTTCATTCGAGTTCTGGCCGTCCTCGCGGTGACATGCTTGGGAATTGTTCCCGCTGTTTTGGCTCGAGCCTCAACCAAGCCTCTTGAACTCATGGTACTAGGTTCGGGGGGCCCCGGAGCGACCGGACGCGCCGCATCTTGCTATCTCGTGCTGATCGATGGAACTGCGCGGATACTCGTGGATGCCGGCCCGGGAGCATTTGTTCGGCTCGGTGAATCCAAGCTGTCCCTCTCGGACACCGACGTCGTTCTTCTGACCCACCTGCACATCGATCATGCGGGTGAACTTGCGGGCTTGTTCAAGGCGCGTGCGGTCTCGAGTGGCGACCCGATTGTTTTCAAGGTCTGGGGACCTACGGGCACGGGGGCGCGGCATGAAGGCGCTTATTTCCCATCGACCAGCCGATTTCTCGACCTGCTATTCGGAAAGCAGGGAGCATTCGCTTACTTGAGCGATTTTGCAGCACCGATCACCATCCAGGCACACGATGTTCCCGCGAAGGTCCAGCCAAACCTCGTACCGCAAGCAATCTTCAACGAGCGCGGTCTCGTCATTAGGGCGGTCGCCGGGCATCACGGTGCCGCACCTGCAGTGATTTACCGCATCGACTACGCGGGCAAGAGCATCACGTTCTCGGGGGACATCGATGCGCGGGGCCTGCCCGGCCTGCGCACCATCGCCAAGGGGAGCGACTTGCTGGTGTTCAACAGCGTGGTCCTCGACCCGCCCGGCTCGCGCGAAGTTTTATACACACTGCACACCCCGCCACAAGCCATCGGTGAGCTTGCCCGCGACGCGGGCGTGCACGGTCTCTTGCTGAGCCACCTGTCTCCGGCCGTTGAGGCGAACCATGACGAAGTGTTGGCTTCGATCGGGCGCAATTACCACGGACCGGTGAGTTTTGCCGTAGATGGAATGAGTGCGCAGCCTTAAGAACCTACCCCGATTTGAGCTTCTCTTCCGCATACAACGACAGCTCCATCATGTCGCCGTCAGCTCGAATAGTTCCTAGCTCACCGGCAGCGCGCCGAGACAATTCACATTGAACGCATGCCTCATTGTAAGCGTACGGCGAACACATATTGACGAGGAAAGATTTATTTCCTAAATAGTTGCGGATATCTGGTCTTCAGCACGATCACTACTCCTGCGAGTCCCAGCGCGAAGGATCCGATCAGGCCCAAAACGAGCCAAAATATCGTTTGGGGCGCCCAGTCGTGAATGCCTACGGCCCAAAGGATACTGCCGGCAAAGCACATCGACATTTTTAAGAAGTCTTTCATGCAGTCAGTGGCTGGATTGCGTGGATTGCCAGCGATAAGGAAGCAGCTCATCTAGGCGACTGGCAGTCTGAGTGGGCAAGCGCTCGAGGACGTCTTTGAGATAGCGATACGGATC
>JAYTXS010000403.1:0-6504 GCA_043742845.1 Gammaproteobacteria bacterium | reverse complement strand
ACCCAACCTAGGCGCGACAGCACGACGGTGGTGGGCTCGCTGGTGAGCAGTTCGGTTTCGGAAATGGCTTGCGCCGCCTCGCGCTCCACCAACCGGGTGCGCCGCTCGTCCCCGTATTCCTCGGCGTCGCTCATGAGTTCATCGCGCACCAGCCGGGTGAGCTTGGCATTGCTCTTCAAAATCCCTTCGATTTCGTCGCGCTCCTCCGCCAGCTCTTTCTGCTCTTCGCGGATCTTCATCTCCTCGAGGCGAGCCAGATGGCGCAGCTTGGTCTCGAGAATGGCTTCGGCTTGTTCGTCCGACAGCTTGAAACGTTTGATCAGCACCGGCTTGGGCTGATCCTCGGTGCGTACGATGCGAATCACTTCATCGAGATTCAGGAAGGCGATCAGCATGCCGTCGAGGATGTGCAGCCGGGTCTTGAGCTTTGCGAGCCGGTGATTCAGGCGCCGGGTGACCGTGGACTTGCGGAAAGTGAGCCATTCCAGCAACAATTCTTTCAGGCCCATCACGCGCGGTCGGCCATCCAGCGCGATGACGTTGAGATTCACACGGTAGCTGCGCTCCAAATCCGTGGTCGCGAACAGGTGCGCCATCAGCGCCTGCGTGTCGATGCGATTGGACTTCGGCACGATCACGAGCCGGGTGGGATTCTCATGATCCGACTCATCGCGGATATCCTCGACCATGGGCAGCTTTTTCAGCTGCATTTGGCCGCCGATCTGTTCTAGGACCTTGCTGCCCGACACCTGGAATGGCAGCGCATCGATGACGATCTCGCCGTCCTCGATTTCATAGGTCGCCCGTGCCTTGAAACTGCCGGACCCCGTCTCGTACATGCGAACCAGCTCGTCGCGCGGCGAGACAATCTCGCCTCCCGTGGGCAGATCCGGTCCTTTCACATGCGCCATGATCTTGCGCGTGCTCAAGTCAGGATCATCAAGCAGGGCGACGCAAGCCTTGACCACTTCGCACAAATTGTGCGGCGGAATGTCGGTGGCCATGCCGACGGCGATGCCTGAGCCGCCGTTCAGCAGCAGGTTCGGCACGCGGGCCGGCAGCATCGTGGGCTCATCGAGTGAGCCGTCGAAGTTCGGCGCCCACTCGACGGTGCCTGAACCGAGCTCTTGCAACAGCAACGCGGCATAACGCGTCAGCCGCGACTCCGTATAACGCATGGCGGCAAAGGATTTAGGATCGTCGGTCGAACCCCAATTGCCCTGGCCATCGACGATGGGGTATCGATAAGCGAAGTCCTGTGCCATGTGCACCATGGCTTCGTAGCAGGCGGAATCGCCGTGCGGATGAAACTTGCCGATGACATCGCCCACGGTGCGCGCGGATTTCTTCGGCTTTGCGCCCGCGGCTAGGCCCAGCTCACTCATCGCATAGACGATGCGCCGCTGCACGGGTTTGAGTCCGTCGCCCAAGTGCGGCAGCGCCCGGTCCAAAATGACGTACATCGAATAGTCGAGGTAGGCGCGCTCCGCGAATGACTTTAGCGGCTCTTGCTCTACCCCCTCGAAATTCAGTTCTTGATCTTTCATGAATGATTTCGGCGCGCTAAACGCGCGCCAAGTTGCCCTTGCTCTCCAGCCACTCGCGCCGGTCCCCGGCCCGCTTCTTCGCCAACAACATGTCCAGCATCTGGTCCGGGCTGTCATTCGCATCGATGGTCATCTGCACCAGCCTGCGCGTCTGCGGCGCCATGGTGGTTTCCCGCAATTGCAGCGGGCTCATCTCACCCAAACCCTTGAAGCGCATGACCGACGGTTTCGTGCGCGGGCTGTCGGTGGCGATGCGCTTCAACGCCTTGTCCCGCTCCGTCTCATCGAGCGCATAAATGACCTCCTTGCCGGCATCGATGCGAAACAGCGGCGGCATGCACACATACACGTGCCCCGCCATGACGAGCGGCCGATAGTGCCGCAGAAATAGCGCACACAGCAGCGTGGCGATATGCTGACCGTCGCTGTCCGCGTCAGCGAGGATGCAAATCTTGTGATACCGCAGTCCGGATAAATCGGCGGCGGCCGGATCGACGCCGATCGCGATGCTGATGTTGTGCACTTCTTGCGATTGAAGGATCTCGCCGGTATCCGCTTCCCAGGTGTTCAAGATCTTGCCGCGCAGGGGCATGATGGCCTGCGTGACTCGATCGCGCGCCTGTTTGGCGGAGCCACCCGCCGAATCTCCCTCGACCAGAAACAATTCGCCGCGCGCCGGATCCTGGCTCACGCAGTCGGCGAGCTTGCCCGGCAGCGCGGGCCCGGCCACGACGCGCTTGCGTGCTATTTTCTGACTATCCTTGAAGCGTTGCTGCGCGTTTGAGATCGCCAGCATGGCGATTTTCTCGCCCTGGTCGGGATGCTGATTGAGCCACAGCGCAAAGGCGTCCTTGATGACTCCCTGCACGATGCCGGCGGATTCACGCGAAGACAGCTTCTCCTTGGTCTGTCCGGCGAACTGCGGCTCGCGCATTTTCATCGACAGCACGAAGCTCACGCCGTCCCAGACATCCTCCGGCGCGAGTTTCAGGCCGCGCGGCACCAGGTTGCGAAACTCACAGAACTCGCGCACAGCGTCCGCAGCCCCAGAGCGCAGGCCGTTGACGTGCGTGCCGCCCTCCACCGTGGGAATCAGATTGACATAACTTTCAGTGACATTGTGTTCGCACTGAAGCACCCAGGCGAACGCCCAATCGAGCGAGCCGCCGTCGATGTCGCGCTTGCCGTAGAACGTCTCGGCCGGCAGCCATTCGCCCTTGCCCAGCTCCTCAGCGAGGTATTGATGCAGGCCGCCGGTGTATAGCCATTCATCACGTTCGCCGGTGAATTCGTTGCTGAGAGTGACCCGCAGATTCGGGCACAACACCGCTTTCGCCCGCAGCATCTGCTTGAGTTTCGGAATGGCGAATTTATCGGTGTCGAAGTATTGCGGATCGGGCCAGAACCGCAATGTCGTGCCGGTTTTCGATTTCGGCACGTCGCCCACGATTTGCAGCTTGGACGTGAGGCGCCCGCCCGCAAAGCCGATGTTGTACTCTTTGCCGCCGCGGCGCACCCAGCATTCCAAATGCTTCGACAGCGCATTGACCACCGATACACCCACGCCATGCAGTCCTCCGGAATGCTGGTAGGTCTTGTCATTGAACTTCCCGCCGGCATGCAGGCGCGTCAAGATCAATTCCACGCCGCTGATCTTCTCCTTGGGATGGATGTCGACCGGCATGCCGCGGCCGTTGTCCTCGACCTGCAGGGATCCGTCCTTGAACACCGTGACGTCGATCGTGTCGCAGTAACCGGCGAGCGCCTCATCGACGCTGTTGTCGATCACCTCGTGCGCAAGATGGTTCGGCCGCGTGGTGTCGGTGTACATGCCCGGCCGCCGGCGGACGGGGTCTAAACCGCTCAATACCTCGATGTCGGAGGCAGTATAGGACGATGCCATCAGTTACCTCGCTGGAAGGCGGCGGAGTCTAGCATGCGACCGCGATGCTATTCAGCTGGCAGCCTACGGGCGATTCGGCTATCGTTCGAGCCCAATGGGAATCGCAAACGCTCAGAATCTCGTACGCACTCTGCCGGTGCTGCCGCGTCCCTATGGGATTCGGGTGTGCCTCAAGCCCGGTGATCCGTTTGCCAAGCTGCTCGGCGCCGACTGGCAGAAAACTCATTGGTATTTCACAGCTGAAGAACGCGACCTGGCCCGCGAGGACATGGCGCGCAAGCACGAATACTCGCGCATCGGCGATCAGCCCGCACTGGTCTTCGAAAAAGTCGAAAAGCTGGGCGAAAGCCGCAACTTCTAACGCACGCGCGTGACCGTCCGCTGCGAACACTATCGAGCGGGGTCGCCCCGACCCCGTTGAATTCGGGGCGCAAGCCCCTAAAAAGTGCGCCCCAGAAACAAGTAGAAAGCCGCCGTTCCTCGTTGATCGTAGCCCGACCCCAGATACACGGGCCCGAGGAAGGTGTCGAAGGCTACAAATAATGAGGCATCTTTGCGTGCGGACCCAAAACTGATGTCGCCGCGGTGCTGCCAAGTATTGCCGATCTCAAACGACGCACCCAAGTAAGCGGGAAATTCGAAAAATCCCTCGCCGCCGCGGCCGATCTTGCGAAAATAGATCGCCCGGCCAATGGCATAGTTAGGTCCAATCAGCGACTGCGGCGCAAGGCCCGACATATTGAAAAACCCGCCCAAGGAATAGAACTCAGGCAGCGCCGTCGATGGAAATCTGCCGTCCAACGTAGTCCCCGCGGAAGTCCAGAGCAAAAGGGTGTTGCGCCCAGCCGAGCGCGCCATCAACCAATCCGCCTTCACCCGATCGGAAGCGATGTCCGCGCCCAGATCGGTGCGATTGGCGTCCCATTGCAGGCTGAACGTCTGTCCTTCACGCGGGAAGTGCACATTGTCCAGGCGGTCGTAACTGAATTTGAAGAAGTACTCGCCGTTGTTGTACTGCTCTTCCACTAAACCCGGATCGCCATAGCGCACGCGGGTGGCGCCGTTGGTGCGGTGGAATCCCGCGCGAATTTCGCCCCAGTTGCCGAGGTCGCGCCCGACATCGATGTCGGCTTCCGCTTCACGGTCGCGAAAATCCGCCACTTGTGTGTTGCCGACGTAAATCGGCAGATCGCGCGCCTCGACACGCGCACTCGGCGCCACGAACCAGGTTCGCGATGCACTGAGAGGTTGATAGAATTCGCTCACGATCTTGGGGTCGCTGCCGATTTGCACGTCGGTCAGCAACTCCGCGCCCAGTTCGTTGATTTCCGTCAGGACAAAGCGCACGGCCGCGTTGTAACGGCTGTTGCCCTGAAAATCATCCTCGAGATTCAAGCCGAAGCGCAGATAGTTCGGACCCCAGGATTTGCGCCGCGCGCGCACCTCGAAGCCCGATTCCTCGTCACCGGCGGCGGCGGTGCTGGTGCTTGTGCTGGTGCTGGATCCCGACGCCGCAGGCTGCTCGACCAAACTGTAATCGAGCGTCTCGAAATTTCCGAGCCCGTACAACTCGGTAATGCGCTTGCCCACTTGATCCAAGTCCAGCGGCTTTCCCACCAGTGGCTGCATCTCTGCCAGGATCGTCTTTTCATAGCGCTTGGATTGCTCGTCCACACGCACAAATTGAATCGGCGGCAGGCCGGGCTCTCGCGCAGCGCGGCGCGCCAGGTAGTCTCGATAGGCTGTGTCGCCGACGCTGAATGCCATCAGTTTGGCGAGCGAGCCGCGAGCCGCCTCTTCGCCGCGCACAATGACATTGTTCGCAGCGGCAAAATCGGTCGAGCTTGCCGAACCCAGCTCGGGCACGATCAAGATGTCCTGCGGACCCAAACTGGCGCGCTGGCGGTCGGAGTCCTTACGCACCAGGATCGCGAGCGTCTGGTTGGAAATAGACAGCGCTGAATCGAGCGCGGCCCGCGCCTGCAGCGGATAGCTCACGTCGGATACGATCAGTATGTCCGCGTGCATCGCGCGGGCCACGTTGATAGGCAGGTTCTCTGCCAATCCGCCATCGACCAGCAGGCTGCCGTTCAATTCGACCGGCGCGAATACACCGGGCGCCGACATGCTGGCGCGCATGGCGATCGCCAGATCACCCTTCTCCAGCAACACCGTATTGCCGGTTTCCAAATCGGTTGCCACTGCGCGAAATGGCGTCGGCAGCTGATCGAAATCAGTGCTGTTGCTGAACGGCAGGGTCAACTGGCGCAGTGTTTCCTGAAGCTTCTGTCCTTGAATGAAACCCTTTGGCAAAAGGATCTTGCCGTGCTGGAGGCCGAGCGGCAAACGCACCAGAAAATTACTGTCATCTTGTTTGCGCCTAAATGCCAGATCGCGGCGCGGCGGTGCATCGCGAAACGCCTCCTGCCAATCCACCGATCGCATAGTGGTGTCGATTTGCTGCGCCGTCATGCCGCTGGCGTACAGACCGCCGACGATGGCGCCCATGCTGGTGCCGGCGATGCAGTCTATGGGGATCTTCAGATCCTCGAGTACCTTGAGTACTCCGATATGCGCCATGCCGCGCGCACCGCCGCCGGACAAAACCAGGCAGATCCGCGGGTGAGCCGGGGGCCCGAGGCTGGACACTGGCTGCGCGCCTGCCCGGCAGGCGAACCCACACAGGCTCAAGGCGCCGAGCGCCCAGGCCAATCCCCTTCGTGCAATGAGCATCCCCATGTGGGGTGCCAGTTTAGTTCACGACGTCGATACTGGAAGCAGTAAAGGTATTTGAAGCCCGGTTGTACACCCCCATGGCCACGAACTGGAAGGCCGGCGTCGCCGCGACGATGGACGTGGGGAACTGGGTCGCGAAGCCCGCGAAGCTGTTGAACACCGTGATCGTCGTGGTATTCGCAGCCGAGAGGTGGCCGATGGAGAACGAAGGCAGAAATACCGGCGGCAGCGCCGTGGCGGCGGGCGTCGCCTGCGGAACGATTTGCGGAGTCGCGGCAAGGGACTTCAGATCGAGCGTCTCCGATCCGATATGGATCA
>JAYTXS010000402.1:0-4427 GCA_043742845.1 Gammaproteobacteria bacterium | reverse complement strand
ATATAAGTCGCGACGTCTTGCCACAGGCCACCAATCGTAGAGGAAGATTTCCAGCGGCCGCCAGTTCGCTACCCAACCGAGGATCAACGCGCTTTGTTGCAGAATCCAGGCCAGCGCGGGTACCTGTGCGATGAGCATCATACTTCTAGCCACCAGCAAACAAGCCGCGAGCACCACGACGCCGATGATGAGCGAGCGCCGGCCCACGCGAAAGAGCTCGTGCAAATCGCCGGAAACGACTCCGGCTCGATACTTGAAAAAATTCTCGAATGCCTTGGTGATCTCGGCGCCTCGATCGGCGTCCAATTCTTTTACCGGCACGTGAATGAGGATCTGCAGCGGAAGGTCGTGTCCCAGCTCGCGTGCCCAACCGACAATGTATTCCTCCGCTGAGCGGTCCAACCCCCTTTCTTGGAACGGAAACGGATCGAGCGTATCGAATAATTGTGCAATGCGTTCGACACGAATTTCAATGACTTCGTTCGATTGACATCGATCAGCTAGTTCTGCCATAGGCATTGACCTGCTCTTCAAGTAGTTGCGGCATAAGGGCTTCTGCTGCACGCACTGGGCGGAATCGCGGCATTCGCCGCCCTATACGTAGAATTCACGGTATCCAATCCGTACCACGAGAGTATGGTCAAAGACTGTTATCAAAGTGAAGCAATATCATGATTAAGAGTGTTCGCCCGGGCAACCGATGGCTCCGCATCCTCTTGGGCATGGCTGCCTTGCTCCTACTTGCGCGCAGCCTCGCCTAATTGAGCGCGGACAGTGCCACACGCGGCCCGGGAGGACGATGACGGTGGGCGGGATCGCCCCGATGAAGGCACGGTGCGTCTCACGTTGATAAGACTCCAACAATTGGTGGATCAAAAGCTAGACGCGCTCGCTCGCGCCGCCACGCCCGCAGCTGTGCATGAAGGCAGGGTTGCGGCACGTCGCTTAAGCGTTGTGTTGCGCGCCCTGAAGCGTCTACTGGTACCGTTCGTGAGGCACCGCTATTCAGCTGCTCTCAAGCAAATTGTCACCGACCTGGAGCAAGCAAGGGAAGCAGATGTTCGCCATGATGCGATCAAAGCTCTCATTGGATGCGGCAAGAACTTCGACCGTGAACAAGCGCAGCAAGTGCTGGTGTACAACGCGGAGCTACGCAATCGCTCGCGGCGTGAACTGCGTCGACTCATGAAAACCCCGCGCTGGAAGCGACGGCAGCGGAAACTGGGCCTGTATGCGCAGCAATTGTTCCCGAGCGCCACGTCGCGAGAGCCCGCCGTCGCGATGATCCGTAAGACTATCAATCGACGGGATCGCCGATTGCGCAACAAATTGCAACATGTAGGCCGCACGCCCAAGAAACTGCATCGCCTGCGACTGCGGATCAAGGGTATGCGATATTTAATCGAAGCTCTCGGGCCGCTATCCGATAAGGCGGTCCATACAGATCAGAAGCGGCTTCAGAAATTACAGAATCGTCTCGGTCAGTACCATGACAATTGGGATTTACGGAGGTGGTTGAGGTCCCAACACCAATTTCAGCAGATCGTGCCGGTTCTCTCGCATTTATTGGATATAAGACAAAAGCAACTACGCGGAAAAATCGACCGCACTCTGTCGCCTCACCTAACACATTCGGGGCACTGACGCCTGGAAGTCGTCTGCTGCCGTGGAATCTAGCTCAAAAACTAAACCAACTTGTGCAAGTCACCCAGGCGCTCGCGGCGCAACCTGATGAGCAAGCCGCCACCGGCCGTGGATGTGCGCTTCGACCACATCCATTGCCTTCCTCGATAAAACCTGCAGTCAACTCACCATCGGTGAAATCCCGCCCATCCAACGCGCCGCTCTCGCCGCCGTCGCCAAGAAGGTACGCGTCGCCTTAATCTGCGGGGAGAAGGAAACCACCACTGCGCTGCTGCGGCGCCTGGACACCGCACTCGGCAAGGCGATCAGCGAAAACGCGGTCATCGACGAAGTGCTGCCCGAGATCCAACACTGCCGGTAACAGTTAGCCGCCAGCCGGGCCAGGGGCCACGCCCGCGCACTTACATCACATTGGCATCACCCTCCGAAGATCGATTTCCACAAGGAAATAGGCTTTAGGGTTCGTGAACGAATTCGTCGATCATCCAGGCTGTATCGGCCATACCGACCATCGACGCTCAGTTGCTATCGGCGCACGCCCGGCATCTGGCGGCGTGCAGCACCGCTCTCAGGCCATTTGGGTCAATGCCTTTACCGCATTGCACGCACAAACCGTATTGTTCGTGATTTATACGATCGAGCGCCGCATCGATGGCTTGTGAGAGCGGCCAGTTAGTTTGATGGGCTGATATTCACGATCGTTGATGGGCCATCAGCGATCGTGACCGCGGCGTCGGCGCCGCGGTCATTTCCGGGTCTTCAGAACGGTGGATCCTGAGGCGACAGCGGTGATGAGGGCATGGGACGGTTGTGGGCGGCACGCTCGTCGATATGGCGGTAGTAGCGGTACAGCTGGATTCCATAGCGTTGTTGGAAGCTGTTGTAGAGATCCTCGAGGAAGTAATCGAGCGCCGCTGCCGCTTCGTCCGGCAACTCGGGGAAGACGAACGGATCGGGTTGGTCGGCCATCAGCGAGCGCCCGCAGCACGACGCGGCGCATTGGATGCCGGTAAGTTGAACACTTGGAAGTAGAGCTTTTCATCGAGCACGGTGGTTTCGGTCTGTGCCGCGCTCATGAGCAAGTCAGCCGCCATGCCGGTGAGGATGCGGTAGTTTCCAGCGGCGTGGTCACAGAGAAGATGCCTTAGCTCCTTGGTCATGAGGCCGGCGTTTCCGGCGGTCGAGAGCAGGTGCTCAAGGCAGCTCAGCAGTTCCTCACGAGTGGCAGCGCCGGTCGTCAGCCGGGTTCGGATCCGCGACCCCAGCGGGATGAGTTCGTCGCGGCGCAGCTTATCGAGGAGCCGAGCGTCACCGCTGAGTACCACACACAGCAGGGCTTGGGAGTCGAACCGAGCGCTCGCCAGGAGACGCAGCTCCGACAACACCATCGGCGTCATCTCCTGGGCCTCGTCAATGAGGACGACGGGCCGGCGAGAAGCCGACTCCAAGTGATCGAGCCACCGTGCGCGCAGCGCTTTGAAGCCGCCCCAGCGGTTGCTGACCCGGATGGAGATGGAGAAGATGTCGCCGAGCTCGCGGTAGAAGTCGCTCAAGCTACTTTGCGGATGGTGGATGACGCCGACCGAGAGGTCTGCGAGTCGAGACAACCGCTCGGCCAGCAGCCGCATAATCACGCTCTTGCCGGTGCCGGGGTCACCCTGGATGAGCGCGAAGCCGCCCTCGCGCAGGTGCGCCTGTTCGATGCGCCAACAGAAGCTCTCGACCTTCGGCGGCACGTGCAGCGCTTCGATGGGCACCTCAGACGTAAATGGGTTCCATTTCAGGCCATACAGGGCCAGGAGTTTTTGGTTCATACATCATCCTTCTCGGCGGTGGGTAAATAGGCGGGCGGCAGACCGGTGGCGGCGTAGTCAGCGATCATTTGCTTGAGCAGCGGCGCGATGCCGGTCGCCGGCATCGCGCTCTGTTCCGGTGTCTTCGTCGGCTCCAGACGCCGCCGCAGCGCGTCGGCATTGGCGGCCTTGTCGAGGGGGCGGACCGGACAGAGGATTTGTCCTGAGCGCGCGTCGATCAGATCGACGCGGCTGAAGTCCCAACGGGCATAGCGCAGGTGGATATGCTCCAGAGCGCGATATCGGGAGGGGATTTCGAAGCGCTGACCGTCGAGGCTCACCGTGCCGTCGGAACGGCGCTGCTTGCGCTTGACCTCGATGCGGAACGCATCGCGTAATGCGTCGCTGCCCGGACAGTCGCGGGCGACGCTGGGGCCCGCAAGGAAGCGCTGCATCGGTGTTTCACCCAGTTCACTGTGCACGGTGCGGTGATATTCCTGGGTGATCCAGGCCTGGGTGGCGAGGTTCAGTTGTTCGAGGGTGAGAGTGGCCTCGCCTTCGAGCATGGCGAGGAGGCGTCCCTCGATGCGGCCCCACAAGTGTTCTTGCTTGCCGTTGACGTGCGGCGAGTACGGCAGCGTCGGTAGGTGCAAGATGCTGAGGCGATGCAGTCCCGCGGTGAACTCCCCTGAGATCATCGCCGAACCATTGTCCGTCATCAGCGAGCGCGGTAGGCCCACCTTCTGCAGCGCCTGGCACAGGCCGTGGATGAGTTCCCGGCTGCCCTCGCTCGTGTACCACTGAGCGTGGGCGAGGAAGCGCGAGCGGTCGTCGATGAAGCCGACCAGCAGCGGTTTGACGTAGGCGCCGCTGCGGGTCAGCACCTTGCGCGACCCGTGGTGGAAGTCGAGGTGCAGCAGCTGCAGGACGTGTTCGACTTCGTAGCTGCGCACCTCGCGCTGCTCGAGTCGATCGCGGGCGGCGATGGCG
>JAYTXS010000401.1:0-3742 GCA_043742845.1 Gammaproteobacteria bacterium | reverse complement strand
CGAAACCGATGCCAAGTCACAGGGGATCGAGTACGGCAAGGGGACATTTCCCTGGGCCGCCAGCGGCCGCGCGCTGGCGCTGAACCGCGACGAGGGCTTCACCAAGATACTGTTCGATAAGCAGACGCATCGAATCATCGGTGCGGGAATCGTCGGCACCACCGCGGGCGATCTCATTGCCGAAGTGGCATTGGCGATCGAAATGGGCGCCGATGCCGCGGACCTAGGATTGACAATTCACGCCCATCCAACGCTCTCCGAAACCGTTGCGTTCGCAGCCGAAGCCTTTGAGGGTACGTTGACTGACCTGTACATTCCCAAGCGTAATCAGTAGCTGGTCACAAGGAAGGCTCATGCAATCTCCCCGCCTCAGCACTCTCGCTATGCTTATTGTCGTTGGATTTGCAGGCGCCGCCAAACCGGTACATGCCGACGATGCTTGCATCGACTTCAAGTGGGACGTGAGCAAGGAACGCGCGCTATTTGCGGGTACTGCGACCGCATTGCAATCAGCAAAGCAATCGGCGCCGGCTGCCGTCATCGTGCCGAATCGCCTGTACCAGCTGCATCTCACGCCGCAGGATCAAGTGACGTTCGCGGTGAATCCAGGCAGGAAGGCGGCGGTCACGAGCGGGTTCGCGGGCTTGGCGACGCTCAAGATAGCTGCTGCCGGCGCCTACCGTATCGCAATCGACCTGCCGGTTTGGATCGATGTGGTGGCGGGCGGCAGCCTGCTCTCGGCCAAAGATTTCGAAGGTCAGCGCAATTGCAGCGCGCCGCATAAGATCGTGGAATTCGAGCTGGCCGGCGATCAGCCCTACATTCTGCAATTCAGCAGCGGCGCGAGTGAAAATATTCTGCTCACGGTGACCGCATCACCTTTACGAAAACTTTGATTCCACAACGCGGCGTTGACGGCTGCCTCGCATAGCGATCGCGACTCAAGGCGCGGCGATGCAATTTTTGACGAACTCGGTCCTGGCGGCGCCCACCAGCTTCTTCACCTTGGCATCCTTGAGACAGGCGGTGCGCTTCGCATGCTTCGCAGCGGCGTCCCCGGATGAAGCGGTGGGTGCAGTTGCGGGCGCAGCAACAACGGCGGGGGCCGTAACAAAACCCGGCACAATCGCATAAAGGCCCATGTACAGGGCCGCCGCCACGCTCAAGTATCGCTTGCTCATGGGGTGAGGATAGCCCCGAGCGGCCGGCGTACCGATGAAGCGCGGATGAAGCTTGCTTAACGTTTGTGGCTGTCTAGACGCCCGCGTGCGAGGGACAGATAGTGTCCCTCATTGGGAGGTAGGCCGTGGCGTTGCGCCTGCCATAGAGTCTCGCCGAGTGCTTCCATCAATACATGCTCGGCGCGGTGCAAGTCTGCATATTTGACCTGCAATAGGCCGTGCAACTCGCGCACCCCCGGCGGTCGGTCGATGGACACCTGCTCGCGCACCGCCAGATGCAGCCCCATATGTAAAAAAGGATTCTCTACGCCGCCGGTCACGCCGGGCTCATAGGCCAATGCGGCGTGCGCATCGGCGATGATGGCCTGATATTCCGGATGTGCCCCAATAACGTCGGTGATCATGGCCTCGAGCGGCGTCAGCGGCGCGTGGTCCAAGTGCTTGCGCCACGCCTCTGAATAGGTCCGTCGTAGCTCGTCACGGGAGTGGGAATCAAACGCTGGCATGGGTTTTATGGCGATATTCGCACAGGTCCTCGACAATACAGGTGGGGCACACCGGATGACGCGCCGTGCACACGTAGCGTCCGTGAAGAATCAGCCAGTGATGAGCATCCTGCAAAAAATCTTCCGGCACGAATTTCAAAAGCTTGTCCTCCACCACCCGCACCGTCTTGCCGGGAGCCAAACCAGTGCGATTGGCGACCCGAAATATGTGCGTATCCACCGCGATGGTCGCTTCGCCGAAGGCGGTGTTCAAAATCACATTGGCGGTCTTTCTGCCGACCCCGGGGAGGCTTTCCAGTTCCTCGCGCGACGACGGTACTGCGCCGCCATGCCGTTCCAGCAATAGGCGGCAGGTGGCGATGATATTCTTTGCCTTGCCGTTGTACAGTCCGATGGACCTTATATACGTCGAGAGTCCGTCGATTCCGAGGGCCAGAATTTCCGCCGGCGTACTGGCGGCACGAAACAATCCCGCAGTCGCCTTGTTCACGCTCTTGTCGGTGGCTTGCGCGGAAAGAATTACCGCGACCAAAAGCTCGAACGGCGACTGATAGTTCAATTCGGTGCGCGGGGCCGGATTGGCCGCTCGCAGCCGCGCGAATATCGCGCGCCTCCTGGCCTCGTTCATGAGTCAGCCGCGCGTCGCGGCGCCGCAGCTTTCTTTGCGTCGAGCGCGCGCTGCCGCTCGAGCTCCAAGGTTCGAAGCCGCGCGCTATGGGCCTCGAATCTCGCCCGGTTGAGCGCGGGTTGGTTCGCGGCGGGCGGTGGCTCTTCCTTCATCTCGATGCAATCCACCGGGCAGGGCGGCAGGCACAGCTCGCATCCCGTGCAGCGATCGACCAGTACAGTGTGCAGGTATTTTGCGGCGCCCACGATGGCGTCGACCGGGCAGGGTGCGAGGCAACGCGCGCAGCCGATGCAGCGGGTTTCATCGATCCAGGCGACGCGCGCCGGGCCCTCCACGCCGTTAAGCGGATTCAAGGCCAGAATCGGCTGATTGAGCAGCAGCGCCAGTGCCGCGATGGTGGGGCTGCCCCCCGGCGGGCATTGATTGAGCTGCGCCTTGCCGCTCGCAATCGCTTCGGCGTAGGGCATACATCCGTCATAGCCACAACGCGTGCACTGGGTCTGAGGCAGCAGCGCATCGATGCGCGCCACGATGTCAGGCGCGAGGCCGCCGATCATGCCGCGCCGATCATGTCATTTCACGCGCATGCCGGGCGCCGCGCCGGCGTCGGGCGATAGCACGAATACATCCTTGCCGCCCGGACCCGCGGCCAACATCATGCCTTCAGACAGGCCAAAGCGCATTTTCCGCGGCTCGAGATTTGCCACCACCACGATGAGCCGGCCCACCAACACGGCTGGATCATAGGCCGCGCGAATGCCGGCGAAGATGTTGCGCTCGCCGAGCTCGCCCACATCGAGGCGCAATTTCAGAAGCTTGTCTGCGCCGTCCACCATAGAAGCGCTCAGCACTTTGGCCACTCGAAGGTCGATGCGTAGAAAATCATCGATGGAAATCATGTTGCCCTCGACGGCGGCCGCTGCGGCGAGACTGGCGACGTCGGAGGCGCCCCCCGACGAGGCGATCCGCTTTGGCACCGGCGCCGATGCCGAGGTGGACGGGCCAGCAATGGCGACGGCAACGGTGCCGGCGGGTTGCGCAGCCACTGCTTCCGGTTGCACTAGGCGCGCGACCGTTTTCGGATCAAGGCGCGTCGCCAGCGGCTCGTAGGCGTTGATCACGCCGCCGAGCAGCGGGCTCGCTGCACTTGCCCACACCCAATTTGATTCTTGGAAGAAGTGCTGCGACTTGACCGCCATGTCCGGCAGTATCGGCTGCAGGTAAATCATCAATACCCTAAATAGATTCAGGCCCTGGGTACAGATATCCTGCACTTGCGCAGCCTTATCGGCTTGCTTCGCCAGCGTCCAAGGCTTGCGCAAATCGATGTATTGGTTGGCACGATCGGCGAGCGCCATGATGTCGCGAACCGCGCCCGCCGTGTCGAGATTCTCGTAGGCGGCCGCGATAGCGTCGCCGGCGGCGGC
>JAYTXS010000400.1:0-3552 GCA_043742845.1 Gammaproteobacteria bacterium | reverse complement strand
AGGATCGCCTGCTCGGCAATCGGCGTATCGCGCACCCGACGCGGGCCAAATTTTTCGAGCAAACCGACGGTCGCCTTGAACACGCCGCCCGCCGCCGCGATATCCTCGCCCAGGCACACCACCATGTCGTCGCGCTCCATTTCCTGGGCGATGCCCGCCGCGACGGCCTCGCGATACGTTAGTTGCGCCATGCCCAGCCTCCATCCGCCCATACATCCTTATAAATCAGCCCATCCGCGGGCGGCGGAGACGCCTTGGCCACGGCGGTGGCCTGATCGACCTGCCGCTTGATGCTGTCGTCGATTGCCACGATCGCCGCCTCGGCCACACCCGAATCAAGCAGGCGTTGGCGATACAGCGGAATGGGATCGCGCTTCAACCAAGCGTCCACCTCCGCCGCGGGACGATACTTGCCTGGGTCGGCCCGTGAGTGGCCGTGATGCCGATAGGTCAGCGCCTCGATGAGAGAAGGACCTTCGCCGGCACGGGCACGAGCAATGGCGGTCTGCGCGGTCCGGTAGACCACATCGGCATCGTTGCCGTCGATAAGAATTTTGTCGAGCCCATAAGCGGCCGCACGATCGGCTGCAGGATTCTTGACCGGCGTCACCGCAGAGATCGGCGTGTATTCCATGTAGAGATTATTTTCACAGACGAACACCACCGGCAGCTTCCAGATCGAGGCCATGGACAATGCCTCGTGGAATGCGCCGATGTTGGTGGTGCCATCGCCGAAAAAGCAGACCGCGACCTGGTCGGTGCCCCGATATTGTGCCGACCAGGCAGCGCCCATGGCGATCGGAAGATGGGCGCCGATAATGGCATACGACCCCATGACCCCCTTATCCACATCGGTCAAGTGCATGGATCCGCCCTTGCCGCCCATCAGACCGCACTCACGACCCATGAGTTCGCCCAGCACGCCCGTCATCGACGAGCCGCGCGCCAGCGTATGCGCATGACCGCGATACGTGCAGAAACTCCAGTCTCCGGGATGCATCGCGGTCCCGAATCCGGCGGCAATCGCCTCTTGGCCAATCGCCAAGTGGCTGGTGCCTTTGATGAGATTCTGCAGGAACAGATCATATGCCCGTTTCTCGACCATGCGAATCTCAACCTGGCTGCGGTACAGGGCGAGCCGCGTCGTTGTCTCGATCCCGTCATTTGTCAGCGCGCGCGATTCGGCCGCCGTGTGTACCTTTGCCAAGGCCATATCCTCTCGTTTCGAAGCGTTTCCGAGCCGTTGCGCCAAAAGCGTCATGATCAGTATATCAGCAGTGCGCAAACGTTTGCACACAATACTCCAACAACGGGGCGGCACAACTGCCGCCCCGTGGGACTAGAACTTCACCGTGGCATTCACGGTAAACCACCGCGGCCGATTCACGCGCGCGATGTTGTGGAACGGATTGACATCGGGCACCGGCCAGAACACGGTGTTGTAGGAAGTGTTCGTCAGGTTGGTCCCGGCGAAAGTGAGCTTCCATCGCCCGTGCTCGACCCACGCGGATGCATTCAACAGATGGTAAGCCTGCTGAAAAGCCGAGTTCTGGGGGTCCCAGTAGGACCGGCCGATGAACGAAGCCTCGGTACGGGCCCCAAGCACGTAGCCGCTGAAATCGTGCTTCCAGTCGAGCGTCGTACTCGCGGTATATGCTGGGGCGAACGGCACGTTGAGGCCGTCTAGCTGCTGCGGCGTGCCCGGCGGAATATTCCCGTTGCCTGGGTTCACGAAGCCATTGGTTTGGCCCCACCGCGCACGCAGCACCCCCCCGTCAATGCTCACCTTGAATCCGCCCGGCAACGGCGCGGCAAGGTCGAACTCCGCCCCGACGTTGGTCGAGGGACCGATGTTGGCCGTCAAATCCTGAATCGGCCCGTTCGCGAGCCGCTGGTAGAGATACAACCTATCCTTGTAGTAAGTGTAGAAGAGCGCGGCATTGAACTGCACGCCGTACTCCAGCAAGGCTTTGTAGCCCACTTCGTACTGGGTCGCAATCTCCGGACGGAACGGATGGATGATGAAATTCTCCTCGACCAGGTCGCCGGGCGTGAAGCCCCGCGAAATCGCGCCATAGACGTTGGCGGTCGGGCTAAACTTGTACTGCGCCGAAACACGTGGCGAGAACTCGTGCCCGGACAGCGATTCGGGCGCAATGGCAAGAACCGGAGTCGTGTAGTCGCCATTGGCTACGTTGTTGGTGTTTACGGCCGACAGCGAACTCGTGTAGTACTCCCCTCGCAGGCCCAATTCGTACTGCCAATTTCCGTGATGCAGCGTGACGTCTCCGAACAGGGCGTACTCGCGCTGCATCTTTTCGTTGCGATCATAGTCCAGGGGGAGCCCACCGGGGCCGGGCGCGATGAGCAACGGGTCGTTCGGATCACTGTTGTAGTTGTTGTCGACGGCCAACGTCGCACTCTTGTGCCCCTGGAAGAACGCACCGACCAGCCAGTCCACGTTCGAACCACCGGTCGATGCGAGCCGCAGTTCCTCGCTATAGACCCGGTTGTCGACATTCTGTTGCAACAAGTCGATTGGCACGGGTTGCTTGAAGAAATCCGTCACTCCGCGATTGTAGGACGTGAAGTAGGAAGTCAACGAAGTCAGCGCGACATTCGCCTCCATCTGATGGTCCAACTGCAGTGCGACGGAGCCGATATGCCGGTCAAAGGACGGGACGAAGAAATCCTGCACCGTACGTGAATAGGTATGCGCGTCCGGTGGCTCGTACATGAGGTTCTGCGAACTTGTATTGAAGTCGTCCGCGGAGAGCCATAAGTAGATCTTGTTGGATTCGTTCGGCGCGGCTACCACGGTGATGCGGGCGCCGCGGTCGGTGGCCGCGCCATAGTCGAATTTGTTGACCGTATCGTAGATATTACCGTCGTGATGGTCGTAGTACACGCTGGCTCGTACACCTACTGTGTCGCTAATCGGACCCGAGACGACGGCCTGATAGTTGCGCGTGGAGAAGGAGCCGAGTTCGACGGACGCCTCATTCTCCCACGTGCTGGTGGGTTCCTTGGTGACGTACTTGATGGCCCCGCCGACATTCGCGCCGCCAAATAGCGTTCCCACGGGACCCTTCAGTACTTCGATGCGTTCTATGTCGATCGGCCTCACGATCTGTCCTTCAAAAACCTGCACGTCGTTGACGTAAAAGCCGACACCCGCGACCAGGCCAAAGCTGCCCACGCCCCGCAGCACCACATCCGGCGTGTTGTCGTGCGCCTCATCGATATTGAGATTCGACACCAGCGCGCCCAGGTCGTCGAGCTGAGTGATGTGCGCGTCCTCGATCGTCGCGGCCGAAATGGCGGTGATCGACGCCGGGATATCCCGGAGATTTTCGGAACGTTTTCGTGCCGTGACGACAATCTCCTCAAGACCGGTATCCGGCGTGGCGTACCCAGGCGTTTTCTGGTCGGCCGCCAAGGAGACCGCTGCATTGAAAGCGCCGCTCAGTCCCAGCGCCAGGGCGGCCAGACCGGACAGCGCGCGTAGACGTACCAATTCACTCATAATAACTCCCCCCAATCATCGTTTTT
>JAYTXS010000399.1:0-7392 GCA_043742845.1 Gammaproteobacteria bacterium | reverse complement strand
CGCCCCCTCCAGTAGCCGCACGCTGTCATGCGGCTCGAGCGAACCAGCGATGCCCGCCCTCGGCCGAACGAGGCACACGACATCGTGACCGCGGCGCACGAGCGCGTGCACCGTGGCCTGACCGATGGTGCCAGTCGCTCCGAGAACGAAAACCCGGCGAGCAACGCGGCTTTCGTTCATGAATAGTAGGCCGCATCGAAATGCGCAATGCGCTCGAACATCGCATCGTCGCCACAGAGGTACTTCTGCGTCAGACTAGTGCGCCTGCGGCCGCTTCAGCAATTCCCCTCGGTCGATGGAGCGCACATTGAATTGTAGCCGCGTGCTGCCGCGAATCGCAGTCAAGGGCACGCCGCTCCCCGCCGGGCCGACCGCCCACAATCGACGATAGAAGTCGGGCAGGGTGGCGACATCATGATCCGCGACCTGACTGATCAGATCGCCCTCACGTATGTCCGCCAATTGTGCCGGACCGCCGTCGGCCACGCCCGTGACGTACACGCGGCCGGTCATTTCCACTGCGTAGACGCCCAGCCAAGGACGCGGCTGGCGCGCGGCGCGCCCGCGAGTCGATAGTTCCTCGAGGATGGGCTTGAGCAAATCGATGGGCACGAACATGTTGGCGTTAATTTCCTCCGCGGAGGTGAGTTCACGCACCAGCAAGGACCCCAGCCCGACCAAGGTCCCGTGCCCGTCGATCAAGGCGGCGCCGGACCAGTGAGGATGCGCGGGAGTGGCAAATATGGCGTCCTCCAGAAGATATTCCCAGGCTCCGGCAAACTCACGGCGTGCGAATACCCGCACCGGCTGCGCCTCGGCGAATTCCGGGCAACTCACGACATAGGCATGATCGCCTACCTCGAGTGCTGCGGAGGAACCCAGCGGAATCGGCGCAAGATCCGTTTTCTCCAGAGGCATCACCAACCCAAACCCTGTCACCTGATCGTACGCCAGGGGGTGGCCTACCAGTTCGCGGCCGTCCGGGGGGGTCAGCCACACATCGGTGGCTTCGGTGATCAGGTAGCCGATGGTGAGGATCAACCCATCGGAATTAATGACGATGCCATTGCCCGTGCGCTGCGATCCCAATATGCCCGCCGTGAACGCGTCTTCCGGCACGTCAGCGCGCAGCTTCACCACGGATCGGCCGATCCCCTCTAAATCGAGCCCCGACATTGCAGCTCCTCAATTGCTCAAACATTCGCATCGCTCAAGCGATGTCCAAACTGCGCCAGGTACCACTGCTGAAACGTGACCACGCGGCGCTCGTGCTCCGAGTAACGCCCTGGCTGATAATGCTTCGACAAAATCCCGGCCTGATTGTTCTCGGTGATGACTTTGTCTTCCTTGGTGGTCTCGTCCCAGCCCCAAATCATGCGCTTGACGTCCACTTCGGTGGCATTGCCGTCCACCAGCCAGAACAAGTCCACCTCCGTCTCCATGGTGCTACGCGGCGTGAATAGAAACAATACGGCGAAATCGTTGGTCGCCACCAGCTGTGTGAAGGGACTGAACGACAGGTACATTCGCCCCTGGTCGAAGTCCAGACGCTTGCCCATGAGTCGGGACACCGGCCGCCCGTCCTGAGATTCGGTTTCATAGCCCTCGCGGATGGTCCGCTGCAGCAGCAGCCTCAAATGAGAGGACTCAGGCCCATCGTCCAGGGTCCCGATCGGGCGTCCGAGAGCCGCAGCCCGGGCTTCCCAGGCCCTAACCGTCGGAAGATATTTCTCCACCGCCTCGGCGGGGCCTGAGCTAGGCCCTGCACCGAAGGCAATCAGCGCCTCCGGCGGATGCATGGAACAGAACTCAGGGTGGGCCGGCGCGCAGTGATAGCACTCGACGAAATTTTCGACGATCAGCTTCCAATTGGCGGTCGTGGGGTAGGACTGTGAATGGGCAATCTTCGCATCCGCGAATCCATGGAAATCCAGGTACGGCGTGAGGTCACCGAACGCGGCATCGAAATCCACCGGCGGCTCATCCGATAAATTGACGAAAATGAAGCCATGGAACACGCGACTGTGGCAGCGGTGCAGGCCGTTGTCCTGCTTCGAGAAATCCGCGGGCATCAGCCGGGCGGCGAGCAGCGCGCCGTCCAGGCCGTAGCTCCAGGCATGATAGCCACAGGTCAGGCGGGCCACCCGGCCTTCGGGTTTGGTGCAGATCAAAGAGCCGCGGTGGCGGCAAACATTGTAGAAGGCATTGATGGTCGACTCATCGCTGCGCACGATAATGATGGATTCATTGCCCACCTTGTAGAGAAAGTAATCGCCCTTGTTGCGGACTCGATCCACGTGCCCGGCCACCAGCCACTTGCGTCCGACGACCTGATCCATATCTGCCGCGAATACGGCGTCGTCGCAGTAGAATTTTTGGTCGAGGCTGTAGCCCAACCGGGTCTTGGCGGCCAGCTGGTCGATCACGTCGAATTCATTCACGGCCTGTGCGCTGGATACACTCATGGCATTACCTCGGATTTCGGTTGCAGTCGGTTCAACATTTGATGCGCTCGTTCTTAGGGTCGTACAAGGGGCGCAAAGAGGCCGTGGCCGCATAACGCACGCCGGCGACTTCGATGTCGTAGTCATCCGCACCGATGCTTTCGATCACTGCGCCATCCGGCGCCCTCACATAGCCAAGCCCCACCGCCGCCCCCAAGGTATGGGCATACATCCCGGAACGGATGAATCCGACCAGCGAGTCGCCCTGCCACACAGGCTCGTTGTGGTACAGCAGAGGTTGCGCAGACTTGAGCTTGAACTGCACCAGGCGCTGGCTGCAGCCGGTCTGCCGTTGCCGCAGCAAGGCCTCGCGGCCGATGAAGCCGCCGGGCTTGTCCCACTTGATCGCAAAGCCCAGTCCCGCTTCCAGCGGCGTGTCCTCATCGGTGATGTCGTGACCCCAGTGTCGGTACGCCTTTTCCATGCGCAGCGAATTCAAGGCGTGATATCCCGCGTGCTTGAGCCCGTAGCGCGCACCGGCGTCCGTCAGCTCGTCGTACACCCCTTGCATGAATTCGGTGGGCACATACAGCTCCCAGCCCAGTTCACCGACGAAGGTAATGCGTGAGGCGCGCACCACGGCATAGCCCAATTCGATGTTGCGGCTGGTGGCAAAGGGAAAGGCGGCGTGCGACATATCGTCCGGCGTGAGGGACTGCAGCAGTTCTCGAGAACGTGGCCCCATCACCGACAGCACGCCCATGCCGGACGTCACCGTGGTCAACACGCAATGGGAGCCAGGCTCGATGTGACGCTGCAGCCAGTTGAAATCCTTGGTCTCGGTTTCCGCGCCGCTCACGATGAGATAGGCCGTCTCACTCAGGCGGGTGACGGTCAGGTCCGCCTCGATCCCGCCGCGCTCGTTCAACCACTGCGTGTACACCATTCTGCCGGGTGCCACATCGACATCGTTGGCGCACACTCGGCCGAGGACGCGGGCGGCGTCTGCGCCTTCGAGCCGAAATTTCGCAAACGAAGATTGGTCGAATAAGCCGACGGCGCTGCGCACCGTGCGATGTTCGTCGGCGCTGGCTTCGAACCAGTTCTGGCGCCCGTAGCTGTATTCGTATTGAGGGCGCACGCCGGGTGGCAGCGTGCCGGCGGGGGCATACCAATTGGCGCGTTCCCAGCCGAAGGCCTCACCGAAACATGCGCCTGCCGCGGCCAGGCGATCGTGCAGCGTGGATTTGCGCACCCCGCGCGCCGTCTCATATTGACGGAACGGCCAGTGCGTCGCGTACAGCAATCCCAGACTCTCCGAGACTCGCGCCCGCAAGTACTTGCGATTGATTTGAAACGGCATGTTGCGCCGTACATCGACTTCCCACAGGTCCACCGGAGGGTGTCCGTCGCGAATCCATTCGGACACCACCTTGCCGATGCCGCCGGCCGATTGCAGGCCGATAGAATTGAGTCCCGCCGCCACGAAGCAATTCTTCAGTTCGCTCGATTCGCCCAAGTGGTAGCGCACGTCCGGGGTAAAGCTCTCGGGACCGCAGAAGAATTTCTGAATGCCGGCCTTTTCCAACGCCGGGATGCGGCGCATCGCGTCGAGCAGCACCGGCTCGAAGTGTTCGAAGTCGCCGTCGATTTCACCGAAGCAAAAGTCTTCCGGGATACCGCCGGCGCCCCAGGGCTTCGCGTGAGGCTCGAACGCGCCCACCAGCAATTTGCCGGCGTCGTATTTGAAATAGCTGCAATGGTCATAGTCACGCAGCACGGGCATGTCCGGAGTAAGGCCCGGCACGTCCTTGAACAGCGCGTAGTAGTGTTCGCAGGCATGCAGGGGCACGGTGACCCCGATGCCGGCCGCCAAATCGCGGGTCCACATGCCCCCGCACAGCACCACATAGTCGGCATCGATCCGGCCGCGCTCGGTCTCGACACCGCGGACGGCGTCTGCCGTGTGATGGATGGCGGTGACCTTGAGATCTTGAAAGATCTGCGCGCCTCGAGAGCGGGCGCCCTTCGCCAGCGCCTGCGTGATATCGACGGCATTGGCATATCCGTCGGTCGGAATGTGAATGCCGCCGATGACGTCATCAAGGTAAGCCAACGGGTACAGCGAGCGGATCTCGCTTGGGCTGACGACGTTGACCGGCAAGCCGAACACCTTCGCCATGGAGGCATTGCGTTTCAGTTCTTCCATGCGGCCCGCAGTGGTGGCCAGGGATAGCGAGCCGCATTGCCGATAGCCGGTCGCCTGACCGGTTTCCGCTTCCAGCCCGCGATACAAATCGCCGGTGTAGCGCGCCAACTTCGTCATGTTCATGCTCTGACGCAGTTGACCGACCAAGCCGGCTGCATGCCAGGTCGTGCCGCTGGTCAGCTGCTTGCGCTCGAGCAGCACGATGTCCTGCCAGCCCATCTTGGTGAGATGGTAGGCCACCGAGCAGCCGATGACGCCGCCACCGACGATCACGACTCTGGCGCGGGTGGGAAGTTCGAGCGCCATCCTAGACTCTCATCCGTGTGTTGTCGGGATCGAAGGCGGGCGCCTGCAGCACCGTCGCAGCGCGACGCTCGCCCTGAATGAGCACATCGAAGTGCGTTCCGGGCGCCGTAAATTCCGGCGGCACGCAGGCAAACACCAGGCTTTTCTTGACTCGATGGCCGTAAGCGCCGGAGGTGATCAGGCCGATAGAGCGATCCCCGACGAGCACCGGTTCGCCGCCGCGGGCATCCGTGTCGGTGGCCGCGACTTCGGCATAAATGATTTTCAAGGGTCGTGGCGCCTGCGCGAGCGTCGCCGCTTTGCCGGTAAAATCCGGTTTATCGAATTGAATGAAACGCGCCATATCCGCTTCCAGCATATTCAGCTCGTTGGTGAGTTCCGTGGACAAGGCCTTGTAGCCCTTCTCTATGCGCATGGAATTGACCGCGTACAGTCCATAATTCGCGATGCCGAAGCTGCGGCCCGCCTGCCACACGGCATCGTATAGGGCCGGCATGAGCTCCACAGGCGGGTGCAGTTCCCAGCCCAGTTCGCCCACGTAACTGACGCGCAGTGCGCGCACCGGCTCCCCTGCGATGCGAATCTCGCGGCCGCGCAGCCAGCGGAAGGCATCGTTGCCCAAGTCGGCGTCGGTCAATTGAGCAAGCACTTCGCGCGACCGCGGGCCGCTCACCACCAGCACGCCGCGTTGCTCGGTAACGTTCTCGATGCGCACAGACTCGCCCGGTAGAAGGCTCTGGGTAAGAAGATCCTGATCGCGTAGTTCCGCGGCGGCGGCGGATAATGCGTAGAACAAATGATCGCCTAAGCGAGTGATGGTCATCTCGCCCTGAATTCGCCCGCCCGGCGACAACAGATGCACCAGAGCAATGCCGCCGACCTTTCGCGGCACCCGGTTGGCGCAAACGCGATTCAAGAACGCCTCGGCGCCAGGTCCGCTGATGTCGTACTTGGCAAAGCCGGTCAAATCGAGAATGCCGACTTGGCGATGCACCGCCGCGATTTCGTCGCGCACCACGTCGAATACATTGTTGCGGCGATATCCATACTCCTCAACCCGCCCGTCGGGCGAAAACCACTTCGGCCGTTCCCAGCCGAAGGTTTCCGTGTGCACGCAGCCCTGTGCCAGCAGCCGGTCGTGCAGCGGACTCACCTTGCTGGGGCGCCCGGCCATTTCTTCTTCGCCGGGCAGGCGCGTCGTGAAGGTCAGTCGATAATCCAGAAATACTTTGTCGCGCACGTAGCTCGCATCCGCGAAGCTGCCGAAGCGACGCGGATCGAATTCCCACATGTTGATCTCGGCGTCGCCGTGCAGCATCCACTGCGCCAGGTACTTGCCGCAGCCGCCGCCTTGCGCGATGCCAAAGGAGGTTCCGCAGCACATCCAAAAATTCTTCAGGCCCGCGACGGGTCCGAGCAAGGGCGCGCCGTCAGGGGTGTGCGGGATGGCGCCGTTGATGACGCGCCTGATTCCTACTTCGCCGAATATCGGCATGCGTTCTATGGCTCGCTCCAGCCACGGCGCGATGCGGTCCAGATCGTCGGGGAACAATTCATTGCAGGCTTCCCACTCCGGATAGCCTCGGGGCGCCCAGGCCTCGTGCAGTCCTGTGCTTTCGTAGACGCCCATCAGGCCGGATTTTTGTTCCTGCCGAAAATACCCTGAGGTATAGGAGTCGCGCATCACCGGAATTTCTTCGCTGCGCTCCATGAAGGCGGGGATCGGATGAGTTACCACATAGTGGTGCTGCATGTTCGTGATGGGGGCATCGGCTCCGACCATCGCCGCCACCTGGCGTGCATAGCAGCCGGCCGCATTGACCACCATCTCGGCCACGATGCTGCCCTTGTCGGTGATCACTTCCCATTCGCCATTCGGACGACTTTGAATGTCGAGCACGCGGGTGTGGCGCATCACTGTCGCGCCCAAGTCGCGTGCCGCCTTCGCCAGTGCGTTGCACAGGCCCGAGGGGTCGCCATGCCCATCATCTCGCGTCCATGCGGCAGCGATTACATTGTCCGTCGTCAGGAAGGGATTGAGACGTTTGATCTCATCCAGCCCGACGATGTCCATACTAAAGCCGATGCTCTTGGAGAATCCGTAGACATACTTGAGCCATGCAAGCTCGTGTTCGTTGTTCGCCAGCCGTAGACCGCCGCACGGATGCCAGCTGACGTACTGGCCCGTGAGCGCCTCGAGCTTCGGATACAAGGCATTACTGTAGGCGTGTATTTTCGCGAGGTTGTAGCTACCGGTAATGCTCGGACATTGACCCGCGGCGTGCCAGGTGGAACCCGAGGTGAGCTCGCTCTTCTCAACCAAAACAGTGTCGGTACAGCCCTCCAACGCCAGATGATAGAGCAGGCTGGCGCCCATCATGCCGCCGCCGACCACGACCACGCGTGCCTGTGTTTTCATGAATAACCGTTTGA
>JAYTXS010000398.1:0-5657 GCA_043742845.1 Gammaproteobacteria bacterium | reverse complement strand
TTGAATTGACGAGGCATCCATGAGCAGTGCGTGGGAATGTTTGCACTCTGCCACCCTTGAACTGGTGCGCTCGACCCCGATCAAGCAGCGTTTGGTCTGTGCCTATCGCCGCTACCTCACCAACCTTCGCGAAGATGCATTGCCGCTGGAAGTTCGAGAGCCCTTTCGTCAAGTCATGAGTTCCTTGAGGGGCGTGCAGCCCTTGCGCGGAGAGGATGCGGTGGTTGCATCCGTGCGCAAAATGTCCAATCAAGAGGCGGATGATTGCGCCGCGCTGATCGTCGAGATCTTCGGCCTGACCTGCCGTAATCATTCGTCCATCCGGACCAACCCGGTGATACAGCTGCATAGCGTGGATCGCACGGCGGCGGAGTATGAAGTTCCGACGATCGAATACGAATCCGCCGTACTGATCGCCAACAATTAGGGGCTTTGAGCCGCTACTTGTCGAGCTTGAATTCGTCGTCCAGCTTGAATTCGATCGTATCCCAGCGAGTGGTTTCTTCGTGGCGGGCCTGACGGCGTAGCGCGTCGATCAGATTGCGCTCATTCCACGGGCTCACTTCGTCGGCAAGATCGGCGATGAACTTCGGCAGCGCCTCCGTGGAACCAAAATTCTCCAGCGCGACGATGGGCTTGTCGGCAGCCTTGGCAAAGTTCATTTGAAACTGCACCAGCTCAGGCGCTGATCGAAACACCGCCGGCAGCACGATAATGACTTCGCACGGAGCGATTTGCCGGCGCAAATCCTCGCGCTGCGATTCCCTGTCGATCGGCGGTTTCGCCTGCGGCTGGCTGCTGTTGATGTAATAAAAAGTTCCCGACGCCTCGAGATATTCGAAAACCCGCACGTAATCGTCGTTTTCCTGCCAGGCGTGGCTGACAAAGAGTCGAATGGGGTTCGATTTGGTGGGCATTGCGCTAGTGTAGCTCGCCGATCGTCATGCGCGAAGCACTAGGCGCCGATACAATGTTGCGGGTGCGATTGCTGATCTACAATATTCGATACGCGACCGGAACCGGGCCCGCGTTCCATCTTCCCGTGCCGGGGGCTGGCTACCTTCGCTCCAGCCGCCTGGTGCTGTCTCAAATAACCGACTTCATCAAGCAGCAGGATCCGGACGTCGTAGGTCTGATCGAGGTCGATACCGGCTCCATACGCACCGGGATGGTCAACCAGGCGGATTTCATCGCCCGCTCGCTGGGCCACTATTCGACCTTCGAGTGCAAGTACGGGGTGTCCTCCGTCAATCACCTGGTCCCCATCGTGCGCAAGCAGGCGAATGCCTTTCTCGCGGCGCCGCGCGTACGCGGAGAGCGTTTCCACTATTTCGACACCGGCATCAAGCGCCTGATCATCGAATTGGAACTCGATGATGTGGCGATCTTTTTGGTGCACCTATCCCTCAAATTCCGCCACCGGCAATACCAGCTACGCTATCTCTACGATTTGGTGCGCAAGACGGAAAAGCCCGTGATCGTTGCCGGCGACTTCAATACCTATTGGGGAGACCACGAGCTCTATTTGTTTACCCAAGCCGCCGGATTGACCAGCGCCAATTTGCAGGGACTGCCGTCCTATCCGAGCCGCAGCCCGCGCAAGGAACTCGATTTCATCCTGCACAGCCGGGAGATCGAGGTGAATCGCTTTGAGATTCCTGACGTGCAGTTCTCCGACCATCTGCCGCTGGTCTGCGATTTCACCATCCATCAGCGAATTCGGCAGGCTGCTTGATGGCTGTTAGCAGCGCCTGGTCCGTGAGCCTCGATGCTGATCGGATCGCCTGGTTGGTGTGCGACACGCCGGGATCTTCGACGAATGTGCTCTCAGCGCCGGTTTTGCGCGACCTGGCGGTAGGTCTCTCGGAAATCACAGCCATGCGACCCGCCGGGGTCGTGGTTCATTCGGCCAAGAAAGGCGGCTTCATTGCCGGCGCCGACATCAAGGAATTCCTCAGCATTCGCACTCCCGCTGAGGGCTACGAGCTCATTCGCGCCGGACAGAGTGTGCTGCAACAGCTCCAGGATCTGTCCTGTCCCAGCGTTGCCGCATTACACGGCTTTGCTCTGGGCGGCGGCTTGGAGCTCGCACTTGCCTGTACGTACCGGGTCGGCGCGGACGACGCCTCGCTCTCCCTGGGGCTTCCTGAAGTACTGCTCGGCATTCATCCAGGGTTCGGCGGCACGGTGCGCAGCGTGCAGCTCATCGGCGTGCGACCGGCACTCGATCTTATGCTCAAGGGCAAGCCGTACGGGGGTGCGCGCGCGCTGTCCGTGGGCCTGATCGATGAACTGGTGCCGCCGCCGGCGCTGCTCGAGCGCGCCAAATCACTATTGCTGCGATCACCACCCAAGTCGACCGCTCCATTCGTGGAGAAGCTGCTGAATATGCCTCCGGTGCGCCCCTTCATCGCGCGACAAGCGGCCTCGGCGCTGCGTCACAGCGTGCGCCGCGATCAGTACCCGGCGCCCTACGCCATCGTCGATCTGTGGCAACGCCAGGGCGCCGCCGGCGCGCACAGCTATGAAGCGGAGGCCCGCTCGATCAGCGAGCTCGTGTGCACACCGACGTCGCGTAACCTGGTGCGCGTATTTATGCTGCAGAACCGATTGAAGGGATTGGGCGGGAAATCGCCGACCGAGTTCCGTCATGTGCATGTCATTGGCGCGGGAGTCATGGGCGGCGATATCGCAGCGTGGTCGGCGTTTCGCGGCATGACGGTCACCCTGCAGGACCGTTCGTTGGAACTCATCCAACCCGCCTTAACCCGTGCAAAAGCGTTCTTCGATAAGCGGCTCAAGGAACCGGTTGCTGCGGCTGCGGCACTGGAGCGCCTGAAGGCAGATGTGCGCGGCGACGGCGTCGCCGATGCCGACGTCGTTATCGAAGCCATCTTCGAGAACGTCGATGCCAAGCGTGCGCTCTATGCGCAGCTCGAGCCCAAGTTGAAGCCGAGCGCCATCCTCGCCACCAATACCTCCAGCATCCGCATCGAAACCTTGAGCGAGAATCTTGGGGATCCAAGCCGGCTGGTAGGCATTCATTTCTTCAACCCGATGGCGCAGCTGCAGCTGGTGGAAATCGTGCAGGGCGCGGGCACTCACCCGGAGGCCGTGCAGGGCGCGCTCAGGTTCACCCGCAAGCTCGATAAGCTCCCTTTGCCCTGCAAGAGCGCGCCCGGCTTCGTGGTGAACCGAATCTTGTCTCCCTATGTCAACGAAGCGCTCTTCGCGCTGGAAGCAGGCGTCCCCGCCGCCATCATTGACAAGGTCGCCAAGGATTTCGGCATGCCCATGGGACCCATCGAATTGACCGACGTGGTGGGCCTCGACGTCTCACTCCACGTAGGTCGGGTGCTGGCGGAGGCCTTTCACCGCCGGGTGCCCGAAATATTGGTGAAACTGGTGGAGCAGAAGAAACTCGGTCGCAAGAGCGGCGAAGGCTTCTATGTGTGGCGGGACGGTGAGGCTGTGAAGCTGCCTTCGCCTCAATTTGCCGTTCCGGCGGATTTGCAGGATCGGATGGTGCTGCCGCTACTCAATGAAGCCATTGCCTGCCTGCGCGAGGGCGTCATCGAGGACGCAGATCTATTGGACGCGGGCGCAGTATTTGCGACCGGCTTCGCGCCATTTCGTGGCGGTCCGCTACACTATGCGAGGTCGCGCGGCATCGCCAACATCGTTACACGTCTGGAGGAACTGGCGCAGCGCTATGGCGAGCGCTTCAGGCCGGATCCGGGCTGGCAGAAATTTCCTGCCTAGTAGGTCCCTCGATGTGATCCACTGCGTGGTCGATCCTACCGTGGCATATGGTAAGATTCCCATCGGAAATCATAGGGTTGAAACCACAGGCGGCGGCTAATTCTTCGATGGATGAACGAACTCTCGATCTTGCGATACTCAGGACTTTCTCGCCGCTGGACGGCCTGAAGGCCGAGAACCTGCACGCGCTCGCCCGCAAGACAACCATCCGCGAACTGGGTGCGGGGCGTGTGTTGTTCAAGGAAGGCGACACCGACAAGCGCACCTTTTACTTGGTGTCGGGCAATGTGGAGCTGCGCGCAGACGAAAAACTGATCGGCAATATTCGCGCCGGCACGCCCGAAGCGCGTGCGGCACTCGCACCGGGCCTGCCACGAAAATTCACCGCGCGCGCCTCGATGGATATCGAATACATCATGATCGACAGCGATCTGCTCGATGTGCTGCTTACTTGGGACCAGACCGGCCAGTACGAGGTAGCCGAGTTGCGGGGCGACGGGCTCGATGTCACCGGCGACTGGATGACAACGCTGCTGCAGACCAAGGCATTTCATCGCATTCCGCCGGCGAACATCCAGGCAATTTTCATGCGCATGCAGCGCATCAACTATCGCGCCGGCGACGTGGTCATCAAGCAGGGAACGGAGGGCGATTATTTCTACGTCGTAGTCGCAGGCAAATGTGTCGTGACTCGCGAGACGCCGCTCAACAAGGAAGGCATCAAGCTGGCCGAACTGGGTCCGGGCGACAGTTTCGGCGAGGAAGCATTGATTGCCGAGGCGAAGCGCAACGCCACCGTCACCATGTCGACCGAAGGCACGCTCATGCGGCTCGGCAAGGTCGATTTTCAGACCTTGCTGAACGAGCCTCTGCTGCAGTGGGTGGACTACGACAAAGCCAAGGAACTGGTTGCCGCCGGCGGTAAATGGCTGGATGTTCGGTTGCCCAGTGAGTTCCAGAATTTTCGCATCGACGGCGCGGTCAATATTCCGCTGTACTTCATTCGCCTGAAACTCAATGCGTTGGACAAGAACACCCAGTACGTGGTGTGCTGCGACACAGGCCGGCGCAGCTCCGCTGCGGCATACATCTTGAGCGAGCGCGGCTTTGAAGCGTACGTGTTGAAAGGCGGCCTTGCGGCCACCGAGGCCGCACGCACGCAGCGAGGGTAAGCGCGTCGTGTCGAGAGTGTTTCGCGGCGAACAGCCGCGCGGTCCCCAGCCGGGCGAGCTTCAAGAATTCAAATCCAGATCCATGACCGAGGATCGGCCGGCACGCGCTGAACCGCATCAAGCGGTCGTCCACACATTTTGAGAAATCCGATTTGTAGTGCAGCAACGAATCGCGGTACCGGGTCAACACGGCGCTGCGTTCCTCCGGCTGCAGTGAAAAGAACTGGGTAATCTCGAACTCTGAGACGTCGATCGCTATCGATCGCAGCTGTTCGAGACACGGCGAACCCCATCCAGAATGAAGCAGCAATAGGCCACTACCGTACGACCTGTAGCCCGAGATGGCGCTCGAAAACGGTAAAATCCTTATCTCGGTGCAAGAGCGCATGTTCATTGGCGATACAATAGGTCGCGATCATCACATCGATGGGCTTTCTGACCGTGATGCCCTGGCGGCGCAATTGCCTGAAATTCTCGGCCGCACGGATTGCAATATTGTGTCCCACCAAATCCACGCACGGCAGAGTCTCCATCAGTTGCCGCGCCCGCCGAAAATCCGCATCTCGCGCAAACCCCTGCAGGAGTTCGGCCAGAATCAGGTCACCGGTGATCAGGTCTCCCGATCCCAGGAGTCCGTCCAATCGGTCAGATTGCGCATTCGGCTTGCCGTTGAAATAGTCGATCCAGACCGAAGTGTCGACGAGAACCATAAGAGCTCAACGA
>JAYTXS010000397.1:0-2754 GCA_043742845.1 Gammaproteobacteria bacterium | reverse complement strand
TCGTGCGCCGGCATGCCGGCTACTTGCGTGACTGGTTCGCACGGGAGACGGGATGGAACCTACAGGTGGAGCGGCAATGCGCGCGGCTCTACAAAAGGCCCGCCGCACTCGACGACCCAACGCGGGGTTTGCCAGAGTTCAAGCGAGATCGCTATGTGCTCCTATGTCTCGCCTGTGCGGTGCTTGAGCGCGCCGAATCGCAGATCACCCTGCGAAACTTGGGTGAGCGTCTCTTGGAAGCCGCGGCAGACCCCGATCTTGCAGCCTGTGGATACGCCTTTACCCTCGAGAGCGCGAGCGAGCGACGCTCGCTGGTCGTCGTGTGCCGCCTTCTGCTGGAACTCGGCGTGCTCACGCGCGTCGCAGGCGACGAAGAGGGTTACGTGAATCAATCCGGCGACGTTCTGTACGACGTCCACCGTCGCGTGCTCGCACGATTGCCCGCCGGCACGCGCGGCGCCAGCCTCATCGCCATGACTCAGGAAGACCTTCATTTCGACGGCCGGCTCGCCGCGCTCGTGAATGAATACGTACCGGACAGTCCCGGGGCTAAGCGCATGGCGCTGCGCCATCGATTGGCGCGGCGGCTGCTCGATGATCCTGTGCTCTATCACGACGAGCTCTCCCAGGAGGAGTGCGAGTACTTGGTCAGCCAGCGCGGACCCCTTGCGCATCGACTGGCGCAGGCAACCGGACTCACCGCCGAGCTGCGCGCCGAAGGCCTGGCGCTCGTCGATGGCGACGGCGAACTCTCCGACAAACATCTGCCGGCGGTAGGCACGGAAGCACACGCGACGCTGCTGGTGGCCGAGTACCTAGCCCGCGCCGCGCGCACCGAGCCTGCGCGGATTCATTCGCTGCACGAACTGGCGGGTTACCTGCGGGCCGCCGGTGACCGGTACGGCCGCTATTGGCGCAAGGACGCGCGCGAAGCAGGCGCCGAAGTCCAGCTCGCCACGGAGTCGGTCGATCGCCTTGAGGCGCTGCGGCTGGTTCGACGCCTCGAGAACGGTGCGCAGGCGCTTCCCGCCCTGCATCGCTACGCCATTTCCGAGCCGTTGGCTTGAGCTACATTCCCCCCACGATCCCGCTGCCCTCCCCCGGACGAGCCCGTTGGCAACCGCTGCGCCTCGGGCTCATGGAGTTGTATCACTACGACGTCGAGGAGTTTTGGTTCCGCGACGGCCACTTGATGCTCCGGGGTAACAATGGCACCGGCAAATCCAAGGTGCTGTCACTCACGCTGCCGTTTCTCTTGGATGCCAACCTGAGCGCTTCCCGGGTCGAACCGGACGGCGACCGCGGCAAGCGGATGGAATGGAACTTGTTGATGAACAAGCGGTACGAGCGCCGCATCGGCTACACGTGGATAGAGTTTGGGCGCCTCGACAGCGCCGGGAAAGTGCTGACGCTGACTTTGGGCTGCGGTTTGCGCGCCATCGCCGGCCGTCCGACAACGGACTCCTGGTTTTTCATCACCGAACAACGCATCGGCGCGAATCTGTGGCTGACCACGCCGGAGAAAACTGCGCTATCGCGGGAGCGCTTGATCGACGCCATCGGCACCCATGGCCAGGTATTCCCTACCGCGCAAGCCTATCGTCGCGCCGTGGATGAGAAGCTATTTCGTCTGGGGACCGAACGCTATGACGCGCTGGTCGACACGTTGATTCAGTTGCGCCAGCCGCAACTGTCCAAGAATCCCGACGAGGGGCGACTCTCGGAAGCGCTGACCCACGCGCTGCAGCCACTCGATCGTGCCGCCCTTGAGGATGTCGCCGAAGCCATGAGCGAACTCGCTGATATCCGGCGCGACCTGGAAGAGATCGAGGCCATGCGCAAAGCGATCGGTTCATTCGGGACCCGCTATCGGCGCTACGCCCAAGTGGCCACCCGGCGCCGCGCCAGAACCCTGCGACAGGCGCAGACCGATTTCGACAATGCCAGTCGTGACGTCAACGCCGCACAAACGGAACTCGACGAGGCGCGCGCCCGCGTCACCCGTTACCAATCGCAGCAGCAGAGCTTGGACGAACAGCTGGCGGCCGACGAAGCTCGCCTGCGCGTGTTGCGATCGGACCCTATCATGCGAGACGCGAACCGGCTGTCCAGCGCCCGCGATCGAGCCGCCGAATGCAGCGGCCTGATGGAGGAGGCTGCGAAACGGGAGACACTCGCCGGTGCCCAACTCACTCGCGAAGCGCAGGCAGCCAATCGTCGGCGCGGGCAGGCTGACGCCAGCCGCTTGACGCTGGTGGACTGCGCATCCAGCGCTGCCGATCTCGCGCGCGATACGGGCCTCGCCGACGGGCATGCGCGCGCACTGCAGGGCATCTCTCTACCTGACGGCGTGGCGGATCTGCCCGAGGCCGGCGTAACCGCCCTGCTTCGCGAGAGGCGCGAATCCGAGGCGCGCCGCCGCGAGCAGATCGCCTTGATCCGCAAACGGCTGCGCGAGGTTGAGTCGGCCGCACAGGCTCGCACCCGCGCACAGGACGCTCGAGCGTTGCATGCCGACGCCTTCGACATCGCATCCGTGGCCGCCCGCAACGCCGCGGAGAATTTGCTGGAGGGAAGTGCCAAACTCCTAGCCGCGTGGAGACATTATGCGGATGCCGCGCAGAGACTGCGTATTCCTGAGGCGGATGCTGCCCTGGACGAACTGGAACTCTGGCATACCACCCTGAGCGGCATCAATCCCATGCGCGCTGCGTTGGATCGCGCGCTCCAGCTTTTGGAACAGGACTTCGCAGC
>JAYTXS010000396.1:0-5842 GCA_043742845.1 Gammaproteobacteria bacterium | reverse complement strand
TAGTACCTCGACACGATGATTATGACCGGTTGGGAAGTTCAACGTTCAACGCAGTACCGGGAGGGATTCCGGCGCAACCAGCAGTGCGATGCTGCGCGCGGCACCGGGGGTACGGCGGATGAAGCCGCTGCGTTCCAGGGCGAGGATCATCTGATGCACGGACGGAGCGGTGACTTCGAAGAAGTCGCGGAAGTCCGCTTCGGCCGGTGGTCGGCGATTAAGTTTGGTGTACGCATAGATGAAAGCCAGGTATTGACCCTGCGTTTGAGTGAACAGCGGATGCACGGCGGTTGATGGTTCGTCAGGCATAAGAATTGCTGAATTTCTCCCTGTCATTTTCTTGACGGGGGGGGGCGTAGTGCGATGAATGTACGATATTGGGTGGAATTGAGCGAGGCGGAACGAGTGGAACTGCAGGGTTTACTCAGCGGCAAGCGGCAGCCGGTGCGGCGGGTGAAACGGGCGCAGATCTTGTTGGCCTCGGACTTGGGGCAAAGCGAGGAAGCCATAGCGCGCGCGGTTGGGGTGGGAATCTCCACGGTCTATCGGACGCGGCGTCGCTGTACGTGGCGCGGATGGAAGATGTGCTGGACCTGTATGCGGAAACACCCGATAGGAGCCACCCGGTGGTGAGCTTTGATGAAAGCCCGACGCAGCTGATCGGGGAGGTGCGTGAACCCATCGCACCGGCCGTGGCGGCATGTGAAGGTCACAGATCACCGCACGGGGCAAGATTTTGCCGCTTGCATGCGCGATCTGGTGGATAGGCACTACCCGCGGGCGAAGAAAATCCGCGTGATTTTGGACAACCTGTCCACGCACACCGGCGCTGCGTTGTATAACAGCTTCGAGCCGCAGGAGGCCCGGCGGATCTTGCGCAAGATTGAGTTCCACTACACGCCCAAGCATGCCAGTTGGTTAAACATAGTGGAGATCAAAATCGGCGTGCTGCGCAAACAGTGTCTGGATCGACGCATCGCCGAGCGCACAGAGCTGAAATCGGAGATCGCCATCTGGGAGCGACGCCGCAACGCCAGCGGCGACAAAATCAAATGGCTGTTCAACTGCGAAAAAGCGCGCAAGAAAATGCGCCACGCCTATCCGCAGCTGCTGTCAGAATCCGACGCCGTTCGGGCAGCCGCGTGAACCGGTCAAAATCACCGTGTTAAGGGACTAGTTGCGGCTGTTGCCCGACAATACCGTGACCACGACTTTGCCGTGCGGGGCAACGTAGGTGTTCTCACGATAGGCAACAACGCCATTCAGCTTTACTTCGAGGGTATGCGTCCCGGGCGTCACTTCGAGTACTTGAGTCCGATTGCCGGCTTCGGAAGCACGGCCTGATTGCACGCCATCCACGAATAGCAGCGAGTCCACCGGCGCACCGGCGACTATCAGCTCGGTCGGATCGGGCACGGGTTTATCTTTGTGCAACCAGCTGCAGCCGCAGAGCAGAGCCAGCGCAATGAGAATGGATACTTTCAAACCAGACATCTAGGTATGATCTCGCGGTAGAACTTACGGTTCGTTGTAGCCGTAGCCCATGGAATCGATCTGCACCACGATGCCATTTTCGATGCGAACGCGCTCCATCAGCTGGTTGGGGCCGAAGTTATAGGTCCAAATCTCGACCATGATTTCTCCGGCGGTTCCGTAGTCGACGCCGTCCGCGCCGCGCGCTCGACCGCCGCCGGTGTAGCTGGAACTCTTACTCACTTGAGCCGGATCGCCGCAGAACGAGGCGAGTTCCGCACTGCTGCTGCCCCGACAAATAATACGGCTACCGCAGCGGATGGATTCCGCCATCAAGAGGCCGGGTAGGCAGCTAAAGACCACCAAGGTGAGCGCGGCTTTCATTCTGCAAACATTAAGTCGTTCCTCCGCGAGAATCAATGGTTCGCCCGCGGAGAAGCGCGAATTGCATGTCGCTGTGGGCTCAAAATCCGTAATATGGCGGGGACTTAATTAAATCGGCAACGACTTAAGGAGATCGGGGATGAGAGCCGTCGCAACCACGATACTGGCAGCCATCCTGACCCTGGGCGCCATCCATGCGGCGCGTGCCGACGAGCCTAGCGCCGCCTCTCCTGCGGAAGACGAGGGCTTGGTCGCGGTCAAGATCAAGGGGCTCGATCACGTATGGGCGCGCCCCGGGGCAAACTTGAGCGCCTACGACAAGATCATGATCGATCCGGTGGAAGTATCGTTTAGAAAGGACTGGAAGCCCGATATTGCGGGCGGCCCCATCACCGCCGCTGAGCGGCAGTCCATCAAAGACGGGCTCGCGAAAATATTTCGCCAGGAGCTCAAGAAGGAAATTGAAGGGGGTGGCTATCCCGTCGTGAACACACCGCAGTCGGACGTGCTGCGAATCCGGGCGGAGATTCGCGATCTATACATCAACGCACCGGATGTTCCGCGCGCGGGGTTGACCCGAGTTTATGCCTTATCGGTCGGCGAGATGCGCTTGGTAGCCGAGCTTCGCGATTCATCGACGGGTGCTCTGATTGCTCGAGTCATTGACTTGAAGAGAGACCCCGATGCGCCGTGGCTGCATATCACGAGCCGCGTGGAAAACGTTGCGGCGGCTCGCAGGGCCATCGCGGAGTGGGCCAAGATTCTGCGCAAACGGCTCGACGCGGCGCATACCATCCAGCAATAGGGTCGCAGAGAGGACCGCCATCACTGCGCGGTGCTTGCGCTATAGCCGCGCAATGCCGCCGGAGCGTGGTATCGATCGATCAGGGTGTCCACCATGCGCCGGCGATATTCGGACAGGGTGACCTCGGTGAGCGGCTGCTTGCGCCACTTGCCGACTTCTGCCGCGCGGTACGGACGGGTCGCGGCCGGAGCACTGCCGGCGCCCAAATCAAAGACGATGTAGTTGAGCACCGCAGCCAATTGCTCATTGTTCAAGGTGGAGAAGGCCACGTTGGGTAGCCGCGGTAGATAGGCGCGTCCCTCGGGCAAATAAAGATAGTAACCGACCAGACCTTTCAAACTGGGCACCAATGAGGAGTTGGAAACGCCGTTCAAACCGTGGCAACCCCCACAGGCGAGGATGTAGTCGCGCTGCGGCGGGGGAAATTGCACGGGAGGCGTGCCGGCCATCGCGTCAGCTGCGCCCAGCAGTCCTAGCAGGACCGCGATGCAGCGCGCGCCGCTCACCGCGTCGTCAAGGCGTGTTGGCCAGTCCGACCAGCGCGGCGGTGGAGCAGTGATAGCTCGCGGAGGAATTGCCAAAGCACCAGATGATGTCGTTATTGAGTGTGCTGCGGTAAATGGGCATTTCACGATCCGCGCCATCGCACCAGCAAGACTTGCCGGCACCGCAGGCGGGTTTTCCGCAGCAGTCGCGATAGGCGATGACGTAGGAGCGTTTGTCTTCCGGATTGATACAGGTTCCGATCCAGGAGACGGGCGAGGGCTCCGCGCCGGGCGGGCAGGTATGCGAACCGCCGCCGCAGCAACTGCACAGCACGCCATCCGCGCCGCAATATTTCCAGTAATTGCACCGGGTGGCGTCGCTGCTCTGCGCATAACGCTCGAAGTCGGTCTTCGCAGCTTCCGCCGCCCCCGCTCGCGCGACCGGCAGCAGCGGCAGCACGGGCGTCGCGGCCAACGCCATGCCGAGCCGGGCGATGAAGCCGCGGCGCGATGAGTAGCCGGCGAGCTTGCGGGTGAGCCGCTCCCCCAATTTGTCAATCGGTACTTTCATTGGGAGGTCTCGGGCTGGGCTTTGAGATAGGACTGAATGGAGGCGAATCCCGTTTCCTTGGCGATGATCAGACTTTCGAAGTGCTCGCGGCTGTTCACCAACCCCTTGGCGGCAATCACTCCCCGATCGTCCAGCAATACCGCATAGGGGAGCTTGTCGATGCGATAGGTCATTCCGACCTCGGGACCGTTGATGAAACGATTCTCGGCAATACCGAACTGACTGATCAATTTCTGCTGCTCCGCTAGATCGGCGTCGCCAACGAACAGCACGTCGAGCCGCTCGCTCTTCGCAAAATCCAAGGCAATGGGGATCAGCTTCTTGCAGATGGGACAGGTCTGCGAGACGAACAGCATCAACAGCGCCTTCCCGGCCGCAAGCGTGCCGCCGACTGTGATGGCGTTGCCGGCCAAGGCGTGGACTTCGAGGCGCGGCGACTGTTCCCCCACCCCGGGGCCTGAGCCGCTGATCAGCGCACCGGCGGGTGCCACGCGTTCGTGCAGCACGCCGACTTGTCGGGCCAGTGCGAGTACCGCGACGCTCAAGCAGATGACGACGATCCATAGCAATACGAGCGTGATGGTCACTGACGTCAAGTGCCCTCTCCGGCATGGGCATCGTGAGCGGACGCGTCGTGGAAGTCGCGGCGCCAAGCCGGAATGATGCTCCATAGAAGAGTGAGGCTTTGCAGGATGATGAACAGCACACCGCCCGCCAGTAAACCATTCACGAGCATGAACAGATCGCCCGGCAGACCCGGGCTGAGCGCAGCCGCGCCCAGGAGCAGCGACAATACGACGTTGCGGATGACCAATTTCCAGCTGAGCGTCTGCTTGAGCGCGCTCTGAAAGCATCCACAATCGATATGACGCCGGCCGCGAGCGATGTTGATTCCCATGGCCAGCGCGAACAGCATCAGCAATGACGCGGCGACGAATTCAGGCCAGGGCGAGCCGAGTCCCAGCAGCAGTGCTGCTCCAAGCAACACTTCCACCGGCGGCAGCAGGTACGCGACCGGCGCCACCAATACCTGCGGCAGCAGCCGGTAATTTGCGATCACGCCCTGAAAAACCGCCCAGTGACGTAACTTGCCGTACGCCGCGGTCAGGAATATCAGCGCGACCAAGGTCCTGACGGCGAAGGCGGCTTCCGGCATTGCTGAAGAGTACGGCATCAATAGCCCGGAACCGACACCGTGTTGCCGCCCGCAAATTCGATCTTGCGCAGCTGCTCTCCGGTCGCGGCGTCGAGCACCACGTCATTGCTTTCGTCGTTCAAGAGATACAGCTGCGGCTTGGCATCTTGCGAGACGCCGATATTCGAATAGAAGGGCACTGCGTCATCCCCGAGGCCGCTCGTGGGAACCGCGCGCAGCGGGAACCGCGCCACCAATGCATGATTCTTGGTGTCGAGCACCCACACTTCCGTTCCGCCGTGCTTGTGCGTCCAATAATTGCCTGGGTGCATGAGCACGAACAACTTGCCGCTCGCCTTATGATACGCCGCCATTTCTGAGCCGCCGGGACGCCACGCCAATTCCTGTGCCCCTGTGCCCGCCGCGGCATAGCCGGCGGCTTTCTGGATAGACCAGGGGGGACTGACGGTCGTGTCCGCGCCGAGCTTCGCTTCGTACACAAGGCCGGTGTAAGAGACAAAAATCGCCTTGCCCGTGGCTCGGTCGACGAAACCATTGTCGAATATCGGGTCGTTGCCGGCGTCGAAGAAGGGCTTGGTGTGAGTGACCTTTACCGGGCCCGACGCGGGAACCACGACGTTCGCCAGTGAGCCGTCGCCGCACAGCGAGGAGAAGCCTTGCTCACCCCACGGAAACACCAGCGCGCAGCCGGGTATCTCAACCGTGCCGCCGATCTGTTGCTTCTTCAAGTCGACCCACACCACCGACGAGACGGGCATCATGATGTAGACGTAGGCTCGAGACCCTAGGGCACTGACATCGAAGTTTTGTTTCTTGCTGACGAGAGCCCGGCCGGGGAGGGTGATCTCCTTGACGATAGTCAGAGTCTTGGCATCGTAGATGGAAACGAGATCTTCCCGCTTGCCCCGAGCGCCATGCGCCCAGTAGGTTTCGGCGACGTAGAACTGGCTGTTATCGGGCGCAATGGC
>JAYTXS010000395.1:0-4140 GCA_043742845.1 Gammaproteobacteria bacterium | reverse complement strand
AGCGTCTCGGCCAGCACCACCGACGCACCGCCGTGTAGTAATCCGTAGGGCTGCCGGGTGCGCTGATCGACGGGCATGGTGGCTCTGACGAAATCAGCGCCGATGTGGATGAAGTTGATGCCGATGTACTGAACCAGGGTTGCCTCGTGAAGGGAATTCATTTCCTGCACGGTTTTCGGGCTTTTCCATATGCTCATTCGGAATCCTTGATTTTGGCGCCTACCCGCTGGTAGGCCTCGCGAAACGGGATGCCCTCCTTGGCCATCAGCGCGTTCGCGTCCGCGGCGGCATGGATTCCGGGGTCGAGACGAATATTCTCCGCCCGAAAGTGCACGCCGCTAATTGCGCTCGGCAGGATTGCGAGGGTCTGCAAACAGGAATCGATGCCGCGAAACAGCGGCGGCTTGATCAGCTGCAGATCGCGGTGGTAGCCCGAGGTCAATTTCTGGGTGATGCCGAACACTTCGTTGAGTGCCGCTTGCGCCACCGCCGTGCGTCCGCGCACCAGTTCGAACACATCCGGATTGCGCTTCTGCGGCATGATGGAGGAGCCGGTGGTGAAGGCGGCCGGCAGAGCGACGTAGCCGAATTCCTGGGTGTAGAACAGCAGCAAATCCGCCGCCATGCGACCCATATCCTGCGTCAGCAACGTGATCTCGAACAGTAGCTGCGCCTCGGCCTTGCCGCGGGACAGCTGCACTGCCGTTACCGGCGCCTGCGTAACCGCAAACCCTAGGCGTCGGCGGGTCGCTTCGCGGTCTAGCTCCAGATTCGGCGTGCCGTAGCCGGCCGCGGATCCCAACGGGTTCTTGCCGATGCGCCTTTGAGTCAGTGCAAGACCCTCCGCATCGTCGCGAATTTCCGCGGCAAACCCCAGCGCCCATAGAGCCACGGTGCTCGGCATGGCCTGCTGCATATGCGTGTAGCCGGGCAGCACCACGGCGCCCTGTTGAGCAGCGAGTGCATCGAGTGCCGCCGCGACGGCGATGGCTCCTTGCTGCACATCCAGGGCGGCATCGCGTAGGTACAGGCGTAGAGCGGCGAGTACTTGGTCATTGCGCGAGCGACCGGCATGCAAGCGTCCGCCGGCCGCGCCGACGCGCGCGGTGAGCAAATTCTCGATGGCGGTCTGGCAGTCCTCCTGTTCCAGCGAGACCTGCCATAGGCCGCGAGCGTGTTCCTCGCCGATCGCCGTGAGGCCGTCGCGGATCGATGCGAGATCCTGCGGCGACAATAGCCGTTGCTGCGCCAGCATCTCGGCATGCGCAAGCGAGGCTTGGATGTCGTAGCGAACCAAGCGGTTGTCCAGCAAATAGTCATCGCCCGCTGTGTAGCTCAACACGCGCGAGTCTAGCGGGGACCCCTTGTCCCAGAGCCGCGTCATGCGCCGGATGCGCTCAATTGCTCCGCCGGGCTCAGGGCGGTGAGATCGGCGACCACCAGCGTGCCGGTGCCCTCGTTGGTGAAGATCTCCGCCAGCAAGCTATCGGCGGATTTGTAGCTGATCACATGCACCCGGCGCACGCCGCCGCGAATGGCGTTCTCGATCGCGGCCGCCTTGGGCAGCATGCCATCCTTCAGCGAACCTTGGTCGCGCAAGCGCTTCAATCCCTTGATGTCGGTGTATGACACGACCGAACTCGGGTCGTCGACGCGCTCTAGAATGCCCTGCGCGCCGGTGCAGAGCACGAGTTTTTCAGCCGACAGGGCGCCGCCGATGGCTGCGGCCACGGTATCGGCGTTGATATTGAGCAAGGTGCCATGCGAGTCCGCCGATAGCGGGCTGACTACGGGCATCAAACCGTTCTCGAGCAGCTTCTCGATGACGCCGGCATTCACCGAATCGACGTTGCCCACGAAGCCATAGTCGACGGTTGCGCTGGAGCCCTCGGCGACGCGCACCGGCGGGCGTTTGTGTGCGCGTATCAGGCCTGCATCGACGCCGCTTAAGCCGATGGCTTCGATGTCGAGCTCGCGGCAGATCGCGAGAATGCGCGTGTTGATCAGACCGTTCAGCACCATGGCAGTCACGTCGATGGACTTCTGATCCGTGAACCGTCGGCCGTTGATCATTTGGGTCTCTATACCCAAGGTGGCCTGCATGCTGTCCAATTGCGGACCGCCGCCGTGAACCAGAACGGTTTTGATGCCGACCTGGTGCAGGATGGCCACCTGCTCGATCAAGGCACGCGTTGAAATCTCATCGCTGAACACGGCACCGCCGGCCTTGATGACGAACACCTTGTTCTTGTACATGCGGATGTAAGGCGCCGCGCTCTTCAGCGCGCGCACTGCGATGGATGGATCAGGTCGATTCATGATCATGCGTAAGTTCTCCGGAAACGGCCGCTCAGGCCAGCATGCGGTGCAGAACGGCCATCTGCACCGCCAGACGATTGAAAGCTTCCCGTTTGACTACAGCGCGCGGACCATCCAGCACTTCATCCGCGACCGCGACATTACGTCGCACTGGTAGGCAGTGCATGAGCTTGGCATCGGGCAGAGCGCCCGCGAACCAGCGTTCGCGCACGCACCAGTCGGAAAGATCGGATCGCAGCCGCAAGTCGGCCTCGGTATCGCCGTAGTACAGGGTGGTGCCCCACTCCTTGGCGTACAGCACGCTCGCGCCGGCGAGCGCCGCCGCTCGATCCGAGGTCTCGCTGAGCGAGCCGCCGGCGGCAGCGGCTGCGAATCGGGCGTCGTCCATGATTTGCGGCGGCAGTGCGAATCCTTCGGGCCGCAGCACCACGACTTCCATGCCGCGCATTGCCGCCATGTGCACCGTGGCCGCAGGAACGGCCAATGGCAGCGCCTTCGGATGGTAGACCCAGCTTAGAACGAACTTGGCATGCTGCGGTATCTTGAGTTCATCCAGGGTGCGCCAGTCCGCGAGCGCCTGACAGGGATGATTCATCGCTGATTCCATGTTGATCAGCGGCTTGTCGCATAGCGCATCGATCATGCCGAACAGGCTCTCGCCCAGGTCGCTGGCAAGGTTCTTGCCTTCGGCGAAAGCGCGCACGCCGAGGGCATCGCAGTACGAGGCCAGCACCGGTATGCCCTCGCGAATGTGCTCCGCCGCAGCGCCGTTCATGATGGCGTTCTGCCGGGTCTCCAGTTGCCAGGTTCCCTGGCCCGGAGTGATCACGAACGACGAGCCGCCCAGGCGCGCCATGCCCGACTGGAAGGAGGCGAGGGTGCGCAGCGAGGGATTGAAGAACACCAACCCCAAAATCTTGCCGGCGAGCGCGCTGCGATCCGGCTTGTCCTGCAACGCTTGGGCGAGCGCCAACAGATCGAGCACCTCATCGCGGCTGAAATCGGCGAGGCCAAGGAAGCGCTTCACGCGGAAATCCTCGCCAGCGCGTCGCTCAGCTGATCCACATGGCCCTCGTTCAAGATGTACGCCGGCAGCAGGCGCAAAATGTGCGGATCCGCGCTGGTGCCGGTGATTATGTGCTTGGCCAGCAGTGCCGCTTGCACGTCTTTCGCCGGACGCGAAGTCTTCAGGCCCAACAAGAAGCCGGCGCCCTGTACGCCGATCACCGGACCGATGATGCAGTTGGAGCGGATGTACGTGGACACCAGCCGCACATTGGCCAACAACGATTCGGATTCGATGACGTCGATCACCGCTTCTGCCACGGCACAGGCCATGGGGCCGCCGCCGAAGGTGGTGCCCATGTCGTCGTACTTGAGCCGGCTCGCAATCCCGCGCGACATCAACAGGGCCGACACCGGAAAGCCATTGCCCAAGGCCTTGGCGGTGGTGATCATGTCCGGCGTGACGCCGTAGAAATTCGCGGCGAAGGCAGCGCCGGTGCGGCCCATGCCGCATTGCACCTCATCGAAAATCAACAGCGCGCCGGTGTCATCGCAACGCTGTCGCAGTGCCTGCAGCATGGGCTTGCCGATATCGTAGGCGCCGCCCACTCCTTGTATCGGCTCGACGATGACCGCGGCCGTATCGCCGTCGATGAATTGCTCGATGGCGGCGGGATTGTCACGCGGCGCAAAACTCACGTCGAAAGGCGTGCGCGGGAATCCGTACCATTTTTCGAGAGCGCGCCAGGTCACCGCGCCGGCCGCCGCGGTGCGGCCATGGAAGCTGTGCTCGAGTGCCACGATCTTGTTGCGGCC
>JAYTXS010000394.1:0-5308 GCA_043742845.1 Gammaproteobacteria bacterium | reverse complement strand
GTTAGGCACGCCGCCAGCGTTCAATCTGAGCCAGGATCAAACTCTTCAGTTAATTACACTAAGTCACTGAAGCAATCGAGATCCAGAACTCACATCCGTTCACGAATGCATTGCTGCACCAATGAACAGCTGGTCGTTTTGGAAACTCATCATCAATTGCACCAAAGGCGCATCGACGCGAGTCCCCACACAAGTTACCTATTCGAATTTTTAAAGAATTACCCGTGACGACAAAGGCCCGGGCCGAACTTCCAAGTATAACGCGATTTCAGACCCCGTCAACCACCGGGAAGTCTCGAAAAACGCGCGTTTCAACTGGAAGGGCGCGCAGTATAGCCTTGGGTTTGGGCCTGTCAACCGCTTGTATTAATTCTCTGCTCCGTTCGAAGTGCACCCGTATCTCACGGGCTTTTGCAAGCAAGGTTTTGCTGCGGAGTCTGCGTTGTTTGCCGTAATTTAGGCGTTTCCCGCAGTCAATGGCGCCACTTTCTCTGCGCGGGCGAGCGCCGCCGGTTCGGTGCACACTTTTATTTGGACGACACGCCACGTGCAGCCAAACCCATTGCGGCAAACGAGAGGCTTTCGATTGACCCGGTAGATAGTGGCGGCTAGCCTACAGCGCTCGCCAGGAAATCGAACCCATGCCGGTGCGTCGCAACAACTCCCGAAGGTCATTTTTGCCCCGGCGACTCAAGCAGCTGCTGACGCGACTTGCGCCCTACGCAGCGCTCGCATGCGCGGCGCTGGTGCTGTGGCATGCCGCGCGCGACACCCCCGCGACTTCGGCCAACGCCGCGGCACCACAGATTCATCCCAATTCAACGCCAAGGCCTGCGGCGGCAATCCCGTTGGCCGCCGGCGCGGTAACAAACGTGGGTGGCGCACCGCCGTTGGTGGAGCGAGCGGGCGTCGGTGCGACCATCGAGGTGATCGTCGGCAGGAACGACACCCTGGACGCCATTTTCCGCCGCATGGCGCTCGACACCGCGGACCTGGCCGCAATTCGTCACTTGCCGGGCATTCGCCAGAGCTTGGATTTCCTGCGGCCGGGCGACGCCATCAAAGTCAGGCATACCGATGGCGAGATCAAGGAACTTACGCGCCGGTTAAGCGAAACTCAGACTCTCAAGGTGGTACGCGAGGAAGCTGGCTTCGCGGCAAAGATGATCGACATTCCGGTGCAGACGCGGATTCGCACGGCCACAGCGACGATCGATTCCTCGCTGTTTCAAGCCGCCGAAGCGGCCAACATCTCAGACTTCGTGGCGCTGAAACTCGCCAATGTATTTGCGTGGGACATCGACTTCGTGATCGATATTCGCGAGGGCGACCGCTTCACCGCCGTTTACGAACAGATTTACCAGGACGGAAAATACCTCCACGATGGGGAGGTGCTTGCGGCCGAATTCGTCAATAACGGCAAGCTGTATCGAGCGGTGCGCTTCGTAACGGATAGCGGCGGCGTCGGCTACTACACTCCCGACGGTTTGCCCATGCGCAAGGCCTTCCTGCGCGCCCCCGTGGAATTCACGCGAGTCAGCTCGGGGTTCAATCCGCACCGCTTGCATCCCATCCTGAATCTGATTCGCGGGCACATGGGCACTGACTATGCGGCGCCCACGGGCACTCCTGTGCATGCCGCCGGCGCCGGGCGCGTCAGTTTTGCGGGCCGCAGAGGCGGCTACGGCAACGCCGTGGTACTAGCCCACACCAGCAGCGTATCGACCCTGTACGGCCACATGTCGCGCTTTGCCAGGAACTTACATCTGGGCTCGCACGTGCAGCAGGGCGACGTCATCGGCTACGTAGGCATGACGGGACTCGCCACCGGTCCTCACTTGCACTACGAATATCTGGTCAATGGCGTGCACAAGAATCCGCAGACGGTGCAATTGCCGGGCGCTGAACCGCTGCGGGCAGAGGCATTGCAGAAATTTCGCGGCGCAGTGGCGCCTCTGCTAGCTAACTTGTCGCCGCGCCAGGATGCCTCCGGCACTGTGGGGCCGTTGGTGTCCCGGACACCGTCCACGAGTGCGCCCGTTGCGGGTCCGCTGGCCGCCGAGTCCGGCGCCGGCAGCGAGTTCAGTATCTCGGCCGTTCTCAATGACCCCCCCGTTGACGGCGGCGGTCGCTCACAGACCGCGATCAATTGATTCGCGCTTAAGACCGGACCGGCGCTGCAAATGGGTTTCTATTTAGGTCTGATGTCCGGAACCAGCATGGACGCCATAGATGCGGCACTGATCGATTTCGACGCATCGCCTCTGCGAATCATTGCCGCGAGCGCCTCCGCCTTCGATCCGCGACTCAAACGCCGGATCGCCGCCGTACTTGACTCAGCCGACCGAGTCGCTCTCGACGAACTCGGCCAGATCGATGTAGAACTGGGCCAAGCCTTTGCAGAAACTGCGCTCACGCTGCTGCGCGATGCCGGCGTCAAACCCGATCAAGTAATGGCGATCGGCAGCCACGGGCAAACTCTGCGACATCGCCCCGACTTGCCCACTCCGTTTACTTGGCAGATAGGCGACCCCAACATCCTGGCCGAGTTGACGGGCATCACGGTGGTGGCCGATTTTCGTCGCCGCGACGTTGCCGCCGGCGGCCAGGGCGCTCCCCTCCTGCCGGTATTTCACGACCAGGTATTTCGCAGCAACGATGAGGATCGCGTCATCGTCAATTTGGGCGGCATCGCCAATATCACTGTTCTGCGGCGCGGCACCATCGTCACCGGCTTCGACACCGGTCCCGCCAACCGCTTGCTCGATGCTTGGATCTCCTTGCATCAACGCAGGGATTTCGATGCCGGCGGTGCGTGGGCAAGCTCCGGGCGCTGCGACGACGGGCTGCTGGCCGAACTGCTGGACGAACCCTACCTAAGCCTGCCACCGCCGAAGAGCACCGGGCGGGAGCTATTCAATCTACCCTGGCTGCAGGGCAAACTCGGGTTGATTTCCCGCAAATCAGAGGACGTGCAGGCTACATTGCAGCAATTCACGGCCGTATCGGTCAGCGCGGCGGTGCGCAAGTACGCGCCCGGCGCGTCGCTCTATCTATGCGGCGGCGGTGCGCACAACTCAGCTTTGCAGGGAGCAATTGCCCGGTTGGTGGCGCCCACCCCTGTCCACAGCACTATAGCGCTCGGCCTTGACCCCGACTATGTCGAGGCAGTCGCGTTCGCGTGGTTCGCACGGCGCACTCTCGAAGGTTTGACGTCCAGCGCCGCCAGCGTGACTGGCGCCCGAGGCGCACGAATCCTCGGTGGCGTGTACCGCCACGCTTAAGTGCACATGAACGACGCCGATCTACAAACACCGCAGCTCTACATCAATCGCGAACTTTCGTTTCTGGAGTTCAATCGGCGGGTGTTGGAGCAGGCCAAGGACAGCCGCATTCCGTTGCTCGAACGAGTGCGATTTCTTTGCATCTCCTGCGCCAATCTCGACGAGTTCTTTGAAATCCGGGTTGCCAGTCTTAAGGAACTGCTGGAGGCAGGTGCGTTGCAGGGCGGCCCGGACGGCTTGTCGGTTCCTGAGCAGTTGAAGGCTATTCGAGCGCGCGCCGTGCGCCTGGTCGACGAGCAGTATCAGTTGCTGAACGACGTACTCATGCCGGAGCTCAGCAAAAATGGCGTGGTGTTCGTGTCGCCCGACATGTGGACCCTGGCTCAGGCCACCTGGCTTGCTGACTATTTCAGCCGCGAAGTCGAGCCTGTATTGAGTCCCCTGGCACTGGATCCGGCGCGGCCGTTCCCGAAAATACTCAATAAGAGTTTGAACTTCGCGGTGGTGGTCGAAGGCGAAGACGGGTTCGGCCGCAACAGCGGGCTTGCAGTGGTCCAGGCTCCGCGCTCCCTGCCGCGCCTGATCAGGTTGCCGGATGAACTCGGCAGCCGCAATTTCGTGTTCTTGGGGACCATCGTCGAAGCCTTCGTTTCCAAGCTATTCGCCGGCATGAATATGCGCGGCTGCTACCAGTTTCGGGTGACCCGCAACAGCGATTTATTCGTCGAGCAGGAAGAAGTTGACGACCTGCTGCGCGCAGTGGAAGGCGAACTCGCCTCGCGCCGTTTCGGCGATGCGGTCCGCCTGGAGACTGCGCATGATTGTCCTGACGAAATCCTGACCTACCTCCTGGGCCAGTTCGGGCTTACCAGTGATGATCTTTACAAGGTCCCGGGCCAGGTCAACTTGAATCGCCTCATGGCGGTGTACGACTTGGTGGACCGCGCCGAACTGAAGTTCGCGCCGTTTGCGCCGAGTATTCCTGAGCGTCTGCGCCTCGGCAGCGATATATTTTCCACGCTGCGCGCCGGCGACGTGCTGCTGCACCACCCTTTTCAGGGATTCGGGCCTGTTGCGGATTTCATCAAGCAGGCGGCAAGCGACCCGCAAGTCCTGGCGATCAAGCAGACGCTGTACCGCGCCGGCAGCGATTCCACCATTGTCAGCGCGCTCGCTGAAGCCGCTCACGCGGGCAAGGACGTTACCGTCATCATCGAGTTGCGCGCGCGCTTCGATGAGGAAGCGAATATCGAACTCGCCACCAGGCTGCAGGAAGCCGGCGCGCACGTGATGTACGGCGTATTCGGCTTCAAGACGCACGCCAAACTGGTCATGGTCGTGCGGCGCGAGGATAAGGGCCTGCGTCGCTACTGTCACCTGGGCACAGGCAACTATCACCCCAAAACTGCACGCCTATACACCGATTACGGCTTGATGACCGCCGATGAATCCATCGGCGAGGATATTCACGAGATTTTCCTGCAGCTGACCGGCCTGACCCGGGTACCGCGTCTGCGTAAACTTCTGCACGCACCGTTCACGCTGCATCAGGCACTGCTTGCCAATATCGAGCGCGAATCCGCCCATGCGTGTGCAGGCAAGCCCGCCCGTATCATTGCCAAACTCAACGCGCTCACCGAGCCCACCATCATCCAAGCGCTGTACCGTGCCTCACGCGCCGGCGTGGACATCGACCTCATCGTTCGCGGTGTGTGTTGCCTGAGGCCGGGTGTGCCGGGCGTGTCCGAGCGCATCCAGGTGCGTTCCATCATCGGCCGCTTCCTCGAACATTCCCGCGTCTATTACTTCGAGAACGCGGGTGCGCGCGAGATTTATTGCGGCAGCGCCGATTGGATGGACAGAAATTTATTTCGCCGCATCGAGGTTGCATTCCCGGTCGAGGCGCCGGAATTACAGGAACGCATCGCCGACGATTTGAAACTGTACCTGACGGACGACGTGCAGGCCTGGGTCATGAATTCGCAGGGCCGCTACTCGCGCGCCGAGGACACCGAAGACTTGAG
>JAYTXS010000393.1:0-6620 GCA_043742845.1 Gammaproteobacteria bacterium | reverse complement strand
GCATCCCGGTCCAGAGCTTGCAAAAAGTCCACCGCCGCACCCAAGCCGATGGTGCCGGAGATGTTCGGCGTGCCGGCCTCGAACTTGTTGGGCAGGCCGTTGTAGGTGGTCTTGGCAAATGTGACGGAAAGTATCATTTCGCCGCCGCCTTGCCAGGGCGGCATGCGCTCCAGCAGCTGCTCGCGACCGTACAGCACGCCGACGCCGGTGGGGCCGTACATTTTGTGGCTGGAAAAAGCGTAGAAATCACAACCCAGCTGCTGCACATCGACTTCCATGTGCGATACGGCCTGAGCACCGTCGATCAAGGTGACGATGCCGCGAGCTTTGGCGGCGGCGATGAGGCGACGCACCGGCAGCACGGTGCCGAGGGCGTTCGACACATGCGCGCAGGCAAGTAACCGCGTACGCGGGCTCATCAGCGCCGCGACAGCATCGAAGTGCACTTCACCGTGCGCATCGATGGGTGCAACCACCAAGTTGGCCCCGGTCTGTTCGCAAACCATCTGCCAAGGTACGATGTTGGCGTGATGCTCCAAATGCGTAATCAGTATCTCATCGCCCGGCTGCAATAGCGGCCTGGCATAGCTCTGCGCAACGAGATTGATCGCCTCCGTGGTGCCGCGGACGAAAATGATTTCGTTTCGCGAACGTGCATGGACGAAGTCCGCCACTTTGTCGCGTGCCGATTCGTACAGCGCGGTGGCCTCCTGGCTCAGGGTATGCACACCCCGGTGTATGTTGGCATGGTGATGGCGTTCATAGTCGTCCACAGCGTCGATCACTGCGTTCGGGCGCTGCGCAGAGGCGCCGTTGTCCAAATAGGCCAAGGGCTTGCCGCGCACGATGCGTGATAACACGGGGAACTGCCGCCGCAGTGCAGCGACGTCGAAGTTTGAGGTACGGGCGGCCAGGGCAGTATTGTTCATCGAAATTTCCGTAGGGTTTGCGAATCAGGGAGTTGGGCAATGAGCGCGTTTTCTACCGCCGCGCGCGTCGGCGCCACGGACATGCCGGTCAGCACGTCGGCCAGGAAGGCGTACACCAGCAAACTTTGCGCCGTGTCGCGGTCCAGGCCGCGCGAGAGCATGTAAAAGAGCATGTCAGGATCGAGCCGGCCGGTAGTCGCGCCATGTGCGCACTTGACCTCATCGGCGTGGATCTCCAATTGCGGGCGCGTATCGATCTGCGCGGTCGGGGAGAGCAGCAGGCCGCGGCAGGACTGCTGCGACTGCGCATGCACTGCGCCGGCATTGACGATCACCTTGCTGTTGAATATGACCCGGCTCGAGTCGCCGGCAATGGCGCGCGCGGTTTGATTGCTGCGGGTATCAGGCGCGCCGTGCGTCACGATGTTGACGCAATCGACATGCCGGTGTGCATGCCCCACCAACAACGAATTGCTGTCGAGAGAGGCGCCGGGCTCAAGCAGCTGCGCCTCCAGCGAGGTGCGCACCAGGCCGCCGCCCAGTACGACGGTGAATTGCTTGCAGCGGCTGTCCCTGTCCTGATGGATATTCAATGAATCGACGTGGGTGGCGGCCGCGCCGGTCGAGTACACGCGGTAATGCTCGAGTTGCGCGCCCTGCCGCAACGCCAGATGCGTGCTGGAGTCGATCAGCGGCGTATGCGCACCCTGAGTCACGTGATGCTCGATGATGGTGGCGCTCGATCCGGGGGCCGCCTCGATGATGACCCTTGGATAGGCGATATTGTCGTCGCCGGCGCCGGACGCGACGTGCAGTATGACCAGCGGCGCCGGTACCTGGCCTGTGATCTTCAGATACAGGCCATCGACGAACAGGGCGGTATTGAGCAGTCCGAAGCGCTGTTGGTCGGCATCCGAGAGCGGCTCCAGAAAGCGCAGCAGCGTTGCGGGGTCGAGGCGTGCGACTTCCCGAAGACTGCGGATTTCCACGCCGTCGACTTGGCCCACGGGCGGCACAGTGGGGTGGCCGTTGACCATGTGCAGCGTTGCGGCGCGCAGCGAATCGTCCAGCAGCGCGAGCGGCGCATCGGGCGCGCTGCCGCGGTCGGCGCTGGGCGGAACAACCGCCAAGCTGCGCGGCGCGTCTACGAAGCTGCGGGCCGCAAGGCTGCGCAGATCGGTGTACCGCCAGGTCTCGTCGCGCAGGGTCGGCAGGCCGAGCTTGAGAAACCGCTGCATGGCTTCTTGGCGCAGCGGCGCGAGCGAATCCAGGTCGCGCGATTTCCATTGAGCCGCGAAGGAGCGCAGCGCCGCCGATTGCGGCAGGGCGGACAATTGCGTCGTCGGGCTCATGCGACTTGCGCTTCCACCACCCAGTCATAACCGCGGCGCTCTAGTTCCTTGGCGAGCGACTTGTCGCCCGACTTCAATATCCGTCCGCCCGACAGCACGTGTACCTGGTCGGGGACGATGTAGTCGAGCAGGCGCTGATAGTGCGTGACGAGAACCACCGCGCGCTTCGGATCGCGCAGACTGTTCACGCCCGTGGAGACCACCTTCAACGCATCGATGTCGAGGCCCGAATCCGTCTCATCCAATATCGCAAGCTTCGGTTCGAGCACCAACATTTGCAGCACTTCGTTGCGTTTTTTCTCGCCGCCCGAGAAACCTTCGTTGACGCCGCGAGTAAGGAAGGATTCGCTCATGTGCATAAACTTCATTTTCTGCTTGATGAGCGCGAGAAACTCGTAGGCGTCCACTTCGGATTCTCCCGCGGCCTTGCGTTTCGCGTTGAGCGCGGCCTTCAACAAATACACATTGTTGACGCCGGGAATTTCCACGGGATATTGAAAGCCTAGAAACAAGCCGGCGCGGGCACGCTCTTCTGCACGCAGTGCCAATAGGTCGCGGCCCTCGAATGTCACGGAACCGCCGGTGACCTCGTACTCTTCACGGCCCGCCAGCACCTGCGCAAGCGTGCTCTTACCCGAGCCGTTCGGTCCCATGATGGCGTGCACTTCGCCGGGATTGACCTCCAGGTTGATGCCTTTGAGTATCTCTCGGCCCGCGACACGGGCGTGCAAATCGGTAATTTTAAGCAAGATATTTTCCTCTACAGCCGCTAGCCGACGGCGCCTTCCAGGCTCACGCTCAACAGATTCTGCGCTTCGACGGCGAACTCCATCGGCAGCTCCTTGAACACCACTTTGCAAAAACCACTGACGATCATGTTGACCGCGTCCTCCGCCGAGATGCCGCGTTGCAGGCAGTAGAACAGCTGGTCCTCGCCGATCTTGGAGGTGCTGGCCTCATGCTCCACCGTTGCGGTCGGATTCTTCACTTCCATATAAGGGAAGGTGTGCGCCGCGCACAGCGGTCCCATCAACAAGGAATCGCATTGGGTGAAATTGCGCGCTCCCGCCGCGCTCGGCAGAATCTTCACCAGTCCCCGATAAGTATTCTCGGCGTGTCCGGCCGATATTCCCTTTGAGACGATGGTGCTCTTGGTGTTGCGGCCGATATGAATCATCTTGGTGCCGGTATCGGCTTGCTGATAGTTGTTGGCGACCGCAACGGAGTAGAACTCGCCGATCGAGTTCTCGCCGCGCAGAATGCAGCTCGGGTACTTCCAGGTGATCGCCGAGCCGGTTTCTACCTGGGTCCAGGAGATCTTCGAATTGCGTCCCCGGCATTCGCCCCGCTTGGTGACGAAGTTGAAAATGCCGCCCAAGCCGTTCTCATCGCCCGGATACCAGTTCTGCACCGTGGAGTACTTGATCTGTGCGTCGTCCAGCGCCACCAGTTCCACGACCGCCGCATGCAGCTGATTCTCATCGCGCATGGGCGCAGTGCAGCCCTCCAAATAGCTCACCGTCGCGCCCTCGGCGGCGATGATCAAAGTGCGCTCGAACTGACCGGTCTTGGCGGCGTTGATGCGAAAGTACGTGGACAGTTCCATCGGACAGCGCACGCCCGGCGGCACGTAGACGAACGAACCATCGGAAAACACCGCCGAATTCAGGGCTGCGAAATAGTTATCTCCCTGCGGCACGACGCTGCCGAGATAACGCTCGATGAGCGCCGGGTGATCCCGAACCGCGTCCGAGAACGAGCAGAAGATGACCCCGGCCTTGCCGAGCTTTTCCTTGAAGGTGGTGGCGACGGACACGCTGTCGAACACCGCATCCACCGCAACGCCGGCAAGCCGTGCGCGCTCGTGCAGGGGAATGCCGAGCTTGGCGTAGGTCGCGAGCAACTTCGGATCCACCTCATCGAGGCTCTTGGGCGCATTCGCCGGCGCGCGCGGCGCTGAATAATAAGAGATGTCCTGATAGTCGATGGGCTTGTAGTGCACATGCGCCCAGGTCGGCTCCTGCATGGTCTGCCAATGCCGGAAAGCTTTCAGGCGCCAGTCCAGCAAGAACTTCGGTTCGTTCTTCTTGCTCGAAATAGCGGCCACCACGCCTTCATCGAGTCCGGGCGGCAGGCTGTCGGATTCGATATCGGTGATGAACCCGTGCCGGTATTTCTGAGAGAGCAGGGCTACAACATCTTCGGATTTGCTAGACACGAGAGTTTCCAGTTGGCGTTACGCTGCGGATCGTTGGATTAAATGGGGACGCTTTGCAGGCTTTCATGTCAGGAGTGCACACGAATTTCCGACGCCAAGTCCGCAACGCGCAGCGCGTTGGAGTCCAAGCCGGCGAGCTGGCGCAGCGTGACGTCCTCCAAAGCGCGACGGATCGCCGCGTTCACGCGCTGCCAAGCGCCGCTCACGCGGCATTGCCGTTCGATGCCGCACTGGCTGGAGGCGCCGCTGCATTCCGTAATGGCGATCGGGCCTTCGAAAACGTCCAAGATCTGCGCCGCGGTGATCTGTTCGGGGCCGCGCGCCAGTCGGTATCCGCCGAGAGATCCGCGCGACGAAATGACCATGCCTGCGCGTTGTAAACCTTTCAATACCTTGCTCACCGTGGGCCGGCTCAAGCGCGTGCGCTCGGCCAATTCCGTCGCGGCGCAGTGCCGCGACGGTTCTTGCGCTAAACTGGCCAGCACAACGGTCGCATAGTCCGTCAATTTACCCATTCGCAACATGTTAGAACCCATCCTTTAGGGCCCGGCCCTATGTGGGACTAGTTTAGTCCTATTTGATTTGCAGGTCCACCCACGGGGCGGGTTTGGCTTGATTTTGCTATCCTTGATGTTCCATCCGACCCAACGACAGTAGTGAGACAAGACCCGATATGAATACCGCAGAGTTAAGCGCCGCAGCCCGCGCGCTGGTGGCAAAAAGCAGAGGCATTTTGGCTGCTGACGAGAGCACCAGCACCATCAAGAAGCGCTTCGACACCATCAAGCTTGAGTCGACCGAGGAGAATCGGCGCGCCTACCGCGAGTTGCTGTTTTCGGCGCCGGGGGCGGCGGACTACATCAGCGGCGTCATCCTGTACGACGAAACCCTGCGCCAGAAGACCAAGGACGGCGTGCCGTTCCCCGCGTATCTATCGCAGCACGGCATGCTTGCGGGTATCAAGGTCGATATGGGTGCAAAGCCCTTGGCCTGCTACCCCGGCGAGACCATCACTGAAGGGTTGGATGGGCTGCGCGAGCGGCTCGCCGAGTACTACAAGCTGGGCGCGAAATTTGCCAAGTGGCGCGCCGTAATCGACATCGGCTCAGGAATTCCCAGCCGCTATGCGATTGACGCCAATGCCGAAGCGCTGGCGCGTTACGCCACGCTGTGCCAGGAAGCGGGCATCGTGCCCATCGTCGAGCCTGAAGTGCTGATGGACGGGGCGCATACTTTGGAACGTTGTGAAGAAGTGACCAATGGGGTGCTGGACCGGGTATTCAGTCACTTGTTCGCCGCTCGGGTGTTTCTCGAGGGCATGATTCTGAAGCCCAATATGGTGATATCCGGCAAGAAGTGCTCGCAGCAGGCGAGTCCCGAGCAGGTGGCCGAGGCCACCGTGAGAACCCTCAAGCGCCAGGTGCCGACCGCGGTGCCCGGCATCGCTTTCCTCTCGGGAGGGCAGAGCCCGGTCGAGGCGACCTTGCACTTGAGCCTGATGAACGCTGCGGGCCCGCTGCCATGGGGACTCACCTTCAGTTACGGACGCGCACTGCAGGAAGATGCATTGAACGCCTGGGGTGGGAAACCAGCCGGCTTTGCCGGCGGCCAGAAGGCACTGTCCGTTCGCGCGAAGCTCAATGGTCTGGCAGCCACGGGGGCCTACAAGAGCACCATGGAAACTTCCACTGCCTAAAGCTGCGCTCTTACCAGGCTGCTCGGCGTCCCTGGGACGCCGTCGGCTACGGCTACGCCATTGAATCAATCCGCCTCCATCATCGAAATACGCAACGTCGGTTACGCGGTCAGCGGTCGGCCTGTGTTCGCCGGGCTCGACATGGACATACCGCGCGGCCGCATCACCGCGGTCATGGGGCCGAGCGGTACGGGTAAGACCACGCTGCTGCGCCTCATTACCGGTCAAGTCGCCGCCGACGAAGGCTCCATCGTGGTGGCAGGACAGGAACTGCGCGACGTGCGCCGCACGGATTTGTACTTGCTGCGGCGGCGCATGGGAATGCTGTTTCAGAACGGCGCGCTGCTCACCGATCTGTCGGTGTTCGAAAACGTCGCTTTTCCGCTGCGCGAGCATACGGATTTGCCGGAGCGGCTGATTCGTCA
>JAYTXS010000392.1:0-4549 GCA_043742845.1 Gammaproteobacteria bacterium | reverse complement strand
CCTGCCATGATTACGCTCGCGCATGAGGGTCACGCAGCATTTCGCGATCGTTACGAGCTGATTTATCGGCATCGTGCAGAACGGCCGAACGCGACCTGGCAAGCCGACCACACCCAGCTCGATATCTTGATTGTCGACGCCAACGGACAATCAAAACGTCCGTGGCTCACGACCGTTATCGATGACTTTTCACGTGTTGCCGCAGGCTACATGGTGTTCCTCGGGTCGCCGTCAACGCTTCAGACCTGTCTCGCGCTGCGACAGGCCATTTGGCGAAAACAGGACGCAACCTGGGCCGTGTGCGGAATCCAGGATGTGCTCTACGTCGATCATGGGAGTGACTTCACCAGTCACCACCTCGAGCAAGTTGCCGTGGATCTCAGAATCCGACTGATACATTCGGCCGTCGCTCCCTGGGTACTTGGTGCGCGGCAAGCCGGCGACGCCCCCCAAGTTGTCGCTGTCCGAACTCGATGCAGCCATTGGGGCTTACATCGTGAGCAATTACAACGCGCGGGTGCATCGCGAAATCGGCGCAGTCCCGAGCGTTGCCTGGTTAGCAGAGGGATGGCTGCCCCGCATGCCGGAGAGCCTAGACGACTTGGATCTTTTGTTGATCTCTGTGGTGAAGCCTCGAGTTGTGCGGCGCGACGGCATCCATTTCGAGGGGCTGCGGTACCTCGATGAGACGCTCGCAGCCTACGTCGGTGAGTGGGTAACCATTCGCTACGATCCCCGCGACCTAGCGGAAGTCCGCGTGTTTTACAGCAACGCCTTTCTGTGTCGCGCAATCAACCAGGAGCATAGCGACCAGACGATTTCGCTAAAAGACATTCAAGCCGCTCGAGTGACTCGCCGGCGAGCGTTGCGGGGCCAGATCAACGAGCGACTTACACACGTCAGCGACTTCGTGCCGCACGTCGTTCCAGAGCTGCCGGCGGCGGCCGCCGCCGCGAAGCCGACAGCCCCGGTTCGAAAGCCGGCATTGCGCGTCTATCGCGAAGACTTCTAGCCATGACCACCATTGGCCGTAGGGCAGGCACTTTCATTGCCACCAAAGAGCATCGCCGGTTCGTAGAGTTTGCGACTGCTGTTCGCGACGATCGCTACATTGGGTTGTGCTATGGCCAGGCGGGTGTCGGCAAGACGCTCTCGGCGCGTCAGTATGCCAACTGGCCTGTCGTTGAAACGCTGCTGCTCGAGGACGGGTTGCGAGACACCCCGACGGCCAAAACGATTGCGGCCCTGCATCGATCGCGAACGTTGTTCTACACACCGGCGGCTGGTATTTCTTCGCGAATTCTCAACCGAGACATCTTTCGGCTGTTGGCTCGGGCGACTGCCTGCATTCTCCCGCACACCAAACGTGCCCAGACCGCATGTGCGTTCAATCACGTGGAAATGGTGATCATCGATGAGGTCGAACGCCTTTCCCCGCAGGGTTTCGAACTCCTTCGGGACGTCTTTGACCGCTCTGACATTGGATTGATTCTCATCGGTATGCCGGGAATCGACAAACGTCTGGCGCGATATCCGCAGCTCTATAGCCGGGTCGGCTTCGCGCAGCATTACCGTCCCCTGCAGGGAAACGAGTTATCTTTCGTGTTGACACGACATTGGCGCAAACTGGGGCTGCGACTCGACGGCGCCGACTTCGCCGATGCTCAAGCGATCGCCGCTGTCGCGCGGATCACCGGCGGTAATTTCCGGTTAATCCATGGGCTGTTCGTACAGATCGAGCGGGTCTTGCGTCTCAACGAACTCACCGTCGTCACCGACGATGTCGTGAACGCCGCGCGCCGCACCCTCGTCATTGGCGCCAATTAGCGCCGAAGAATTCCCGCCACATATCTCTGAAGATCACGTATTTTCTCGGAGCTTTGCCCTTGGAGCATTATAGAACATTCCCATTAAAGACCGAAAATGCGAATGTCTCAGGAAGCTCGCCGACCAGTCGTAGCCTTGCCGTGCCGCTTCCCCGCTTCAGCCAGCACCCGCAACGCGTCGTTGACCGCCTTGAAGCTCGGGAAAATCTTCGCCACATCGCGATCCAGGACCACCACATTCGCACCCTTGGCGAGCCGCGGCAGGTATTTGCCGCGAACACCGCCGGCGAAGTCGTAATGTGATCGCATCGCGTCGGAATCAGCTTTTTTCATAGTTGGCTCGTTCTCTGCGGTTAGCCCGCCGTGCACTGATAATTCGAATCCGCTCGTCGCGGTCGTCCACATGGGCGAGAATCAGCTCGCGAACATCTAACTCTAGCACCACTAAAAGGCGGACGGTCCGGGCCGCAGGCCCGGACGGAGTCGCGCAGCGATTCGTAAGTGCGCAGCGATTCGTAAGTGCTCAGCGATTCGTAAGTGCGAAGAATCGCACCCAAGCGAGGTATCCCCTGAGATGCTTGGCGGCAACACCCCTGAACACACGCATGCGCCCAGTTGCCGGTCGCTTGATTTAATGTAAGTGTTGACTTGCTGTTAGCAATGCCTTACGAACCAGCGCTTCTGGCATTGGCGGACCCGACACGGAGGAGGGTGTTCGAGGCATTGCGGCGCGGACCTCTGTCGGTGGGTAGGATTGCCGCGCGCATGCCCGTCAGCCGGCCGGCCGTCTCCCAACATCTTGGGGTCTTGAAGAAGGCGGGTCTGGTAGGAGACCGTGCCCAGGGAACGCGCCGCATCTACTACATCGATCCCAAGGGCTTGGCTGCCATTCGCATCTGGCTCGATCAATTCTGGCATGACGCGCTTCTGTCCTTTCAAGCGGAACTCGAACAGAAGGATCAGGATTCATGAATCGAATCGCACCGGTGCGCAAACAGCTAGTGGTCAAGGCGAGCCAGTCGCGAGCCTTTGCGGTGTTTACCGGCGAGATGTCGCGCTGGTGGCCGGCGACGCATTCTGTACTCAAGTCGCCGCTGAAGGAGAGCATCATTGAGCTACGCGTCGGTGGCCGTTGGTACGCGGTAGGCGAGGACGGCCCCACGTGTCAAACGGGGTATGTAATTGCCTGACAACCGCCGCAGTCTTTGGTGCTGGCGTGGCAAATCAATGCCGACTGGAAGTATGACCCCGAACTCATTACCGAGGTGGAAGTGAGGTTCATCGCCGAGGGCAGCGGCGCCACACGAATCGAATTAGAACATCGCTACCTTGAGCGGATGGGCGAGAAGGCTGCGGCGGCGCGCGACGCAGTGGATTCGCCGCGTGGCTGGGACGGTATCCTGGAAGCATTCAGGAATATTTGCGCTGAAAGCTAACGCAAGAAGGAGAAGACCCATGCTCGCAAGAATTCCGGCGATTGCCGTCGCAGTCATTGCGCTGGCGCCAATGGTAAGTGAACGCGCGGCGGCCGAAGTGATCAGCGTCGCCAGCAATGGCTTTGAGGTCGGCGAAACGGCGCACACCAGCGCAGCGGCTGACAAGGTGTACGCCGAGATGTTGACGCCCGCGCACTGGTGGAGCTCCGATCACACGTTCTCAGGGAGCGCCGCGAATCTCGTGCTCGACGCTCGTGCCGGCGGCTGCTGGTGCGAAACTCTGGCCAATGGCGGTTCGGTCGAACACTTAACAGTGGTGTTTGTCTCGCCCGGCAAGATGCTGCGCATGCGCGGCGCTTTGGGCCCTTTCCAGAGCCTTACCGTTGATGGGGTAATGACCTGGAGTGTGAGATGAATTGTCGAAGGCGGCCGACCAGGTGCTCGGCGCGCAGATGCAAAGCCTAAAGAAACTGCTGGACGGCGCGGCGCCCGGCGCACCGGCGACCAACGCGCCAGCGTCGCGGGGTGGCTGAGCAAGCGAGGCGCGCTACAGCTTGCGCGCTCTCCCCAGCGGTTCGACCGCAATGCCCGCCACTTCGAAGTGCGCACCGCGCAACAACTTGTTGATGCCGATGAAGGCGCGCGTCGGAAATTGCCCGTGGAAATATCCGCGATAGATGGCGTTGAATTTATCGTAGAGCTCGAGATCGGTGCAGTACACGGTGACCGACACCAGATCGTCCATGCTGAGTCCCGCTTGCTCGATGGTGTGCTTGACGTCGTCCAATACCTGGTGCGCTTCGGCCTCGACATTGATGGGCGCCTGTCCGGTAGCCGGATCGGTGGCAACATGACCCGACACATACAAAGTACCGCCCGCCATGACGGCCTTGCTGAAAGGCGCGGCCGGGCGCGCGTCGGCCTTCGGCGTTGCCAGTTGGACGAGACCGGTGTCGGCGGCATGTAGGGTCGCGGCGAAGCATGCGGTTGCGCAGAGGGCGAGTGCTTTCTTTAGCATGGGCGGATTTCCTTCATTCGTGATTGAGTCTATTTGGCCTCTTGCGACACGATGGCCAATGTTCGTCCTTCCGGATCCTTAAAGAACGCCATCCATTCTTCCATGCCATCCGCATGCCGATGAAGCATGTGTGGCGCATTCATAAATTCTACTCCGCGAGAGCGTAGATTGCTGATTCCACGGCGTTCGGCGATTTGACGGCTGGTCATGCCATTCAGTTCTGTTCGCCGGTTGGCTGCTAGTGGTTGATTTGCAGGCAGACGCCCCCA
>JAYTXS010000391.1:0-11229 GCA_043742845.1 Gammaproteobacteria bacterium | reverse complement strand
TTAAGGTCGACCCGAAATCCCTGCGCAGCCGGAGCCGCCACGCGCACCATGCGCGCGCCGCCCACTTCGAGGGTTGCCGGATAGCTCGGGTACAAGGGCTCTAGCGCAATGACTTCATCACCGGATCCTGCAATACACAGCGAAGCGACGAATAAAGCATTCTGCGCACCGGCGAGAAAAATCACATTGTCGGCATCGACTTGTTGGTCGGTGCGCAAACGATGCGCGGCTGCGATTGCTGCGCGTAGGTGCTGCCGTCCGGTCGCCGGGGTGTAGTGCGTGTCGCCGGCGCGCAATCGTTCGATTGCCCGCTCCAATACCGGCGCTGGCGTATCGAGGTCGGGATCGCCGACGCTCAGCAAGATCACATCCTCGCCGCGTTCCTGCGCTGCCCGTGCTGTGTAGTGAATCAGCCAGGCATCGGCGCCGTCGCCCACGATTCGCTGCACTAAGGGGGAATATTGCATTTTTCTCTTGCCTACCTGTTGGCAGTGCGCAATCCTACCAGTGAACGGGCGTTCAATTTCAAGAAGGTGTCAATGTCGCGCAACGTCGGCGGTTTTCTAGTGGAGCTTTTGGCCGCGAATGATATCGACACCGTGTTCGGTATTCCCGGCGTTCACAATTTGGAATTGTACAGAGGGCTCAGCGCCTCGAAGCTGCATCATGTGCTGGTGCGCCATGAACAAGGCGCAGGCTTCGCCGCGGACGGGTTCGCGCGCCTGAGCGGCCGGCCGGCGGCGGCCTTCGTAATCTCGGGTCCCGGGCTCACCAACATCATGACCGCGGTTGCGCAAGCTTATTCGGATTCCGTGCCGCTGCTGGTGGTTGCGGCCGCGCCGGTTCGGGCCTCGTTCCGCAAACAATGGGGCGTGCTGCACGAATTATACGACCAGGCTGCGCTTGCCGCGGGCGTGTTCGGGGTCGCACGTTCCGCGCACAGCGCCGAAGACGTGCGCGATCATCTGCGCCTGTGTCTGGCCTCGCTGCGCACCGGACGTCCGCGTCCGGCTTACTTGGAGATTCCGCTCGACGTTCTCGCCGAGAGCACTTCGCTCGAAGCGCTGCGCTTCGAAGACGCACCACTGCAGCCGCAAGCGAGCAGCGATCAAATCGATGCGGCTGTGCGTTTGCTGGCAACGGCTGCGCGCCCGCTCGTCATCGCGGGCGGCGGCGCGCGCCGCGCCGGTGCCGAGCTTATGCGCCTGGTCGAGGCGCTGGACTGCCCGCTCGTGACGACCGCTGCCGGCAAAGGCCTGCTCGCCGAAAGTCATCCTGCGAACTTCGGTACCTCTCTGCCCTACCATCCCATTCAACAATTGATTGCGGACGCGGATGTAGTGGTGGCGGTGGGCACCGAATTGGGCGAGACAGATATGTATTTCACCACCCGTCTGCCGCTCGGCGGCCTGCTCGTCCGGATCGACGTAGATCCGGTGAAGCTGTCCGATCAGTACGCGGCGGATGTGTGTATTTGGTCGGACGCATCGACGGCGCTGCATTCCATCAATCTCGCTTTGGCGGCGCGCTCCACCGATTCAGCGGTGCGTTCCGGGTGGCGCACCGCCATCGGCGGCCCGGCAAAGTTCCGCGCCGAGATCGAGGCGGACCTCGATGTCAAGACTCTTGCGCAGTGGAGCGCGTTGCGCGCCATCAAGAGCGCGCTCCCCTGGGACGGCGTGGTGTTCACCGACATGACCCAAATCGCCTACTTCGGCAACTACGCCTATCCGGTCGATAATCCCGGCCAATGGTTTCATCCGTCAGGCTACGGCACCTTGGGGTTTGCCCTTCCAGCGGCGCTCGGCGCCAAAATCTCCAGTCCCGCCCGCGCCGTCGTCGCTCTCGCCGGCGATTTCGGACTGCAATTCACGGTGAATGATCTGATGACCGCGGTGGAAGCCGCCGTCAGCCTACCCATTGTGGTATGGAATAACTCCGCGCTCGGCCAGATTCGCGACGACATGGTCGCGGCGGGCATTCCGCAGCTCGGAGTAGTCGGACGCAACCCGGACTTCGTCGCGCTTGCCCGCGCTTACGGCGCCGAAGGCTATCGCGTGCGCGATGCCGCCGCGCTCACGGACGCCATACGCACGGCCTTGATGCATCCGGGACCCACGCTGATTGAAGCCATCGCCTCGAGCTTCGAGAGATAGCCGTCGAAGGCCGGCAAGGTTCATCCACGCGCGCGTCTTGCTATCATTGCAAGGACTTCGACGCATTCGACAATAAACTTTCAAAAGGGGACTCCATGAAAATCAAATTCAGCCGCATCGCAGCGCTCGCGACGGCGCTCGTCACATTGCCGGCCTTTGCCGCCGAACAAGTCAAATTGGTGGAGCGGGCAATCGGCGAAACCACGGTGGACCTAGGTGCGAAGGGTGATTCTGTCGGTGACCTGCTGGTGTTTTCCAACGGCGTGTTCGACGCGGACAACAAGACCCAGCTGGGCACCGATAACGGCTACTGCGTGCGCACCGTCGTCGGCAAGAGCTGGGAGTGTTTCTGGACCGTGACGTTGAAGGCAGGGCAAATCACCATCGAAGGTCCGTTCAGCGACGAGGGTGATTCACTGGTCACTGTCACCGGCGGTACCGGCAAGTATGCCGGCGCCAAAGGCAGCATGAAACTGCACCCACGCGACGCGAAAGGCTCGAGCTATGATTTCACTTACGATTTGCTGTAATGCCCTACACTCTTGAAAGCTGCCTGCGCAGCCGGCGGGACTTCCCCGCACTGGTGAAGAACCCAGATCTTGCCTTCCTCGACGGTCCCGGCGGCAGCCAGGTGCCGAGCGTCGTGATCGATGCCATTGCCGATGTCTATGCCTCGTGTAATGTGAATACGCACGGTAACTTCCCGCCCTCGCGGGAAGTGGACCGGCGCATGCGAGCGGCGCGCGACGTGGTCGCCGCTTTTCTCGGCGCGCAGAGCGGCGCCTGCATCTCCTTCGGTCAGAGCATGACCACGCTGAGCTTCAACTTAAGCGCCGCCGTCGGCCGCACCTTGACCAAGGGCGACGAGGTGCTCGTCACTCAGCTTGATCATGAAGGCAATCGAGGACCTTGGCTCAGCCTGCAAGAGCGCGGTGTGGTGGTGCGCGAAGTGCGCCTCATGGAAAGCGGCGAACTGGACGCTGCGGACATGGCCGCCAAAATTACATCGCGCACCAAGCTGTTCGCCATCGGCGCATCGGCCAACTCGCTCGGCACCGTCAACGACATTGCACTCGCGCGGCGCCTGACCCGGGAAGTGGGCGCACTGCTGGTGGTTGACGCGGTACATTACGCGCCGCACTTTCCCATCGACGTGCAGGCCATGGGCACGGACTTCCTGCTGTGCTCGGGCTACAAATTCTATGGCCCGCACGTGGGCGTGCTGTATTCGCGGCCAGGTGCACTCGATCAATTGCCCACCGATCGATTGAGCGTGCAGGACCCCGCAGCCCCGTACCGGATCGAAACCGGTACCCTCAATCATGCTGCCATCGACGGTGTGCGCGCCGCCGTGGAATACATCTCGAGCTGGGGCTCCGGCAGCAATTTGCGGGAACGTATCGTCGACGCCATGACCCAGATAGCGGCGTACGAGCACGACCTCGCGCAGTACTATCACGATGCTGTGCGGCAAATTCCCGGCGTACGGGTCTGGGGCCCGGATTTTTCTCCCGGCCACGCGCGCGCGCCCACGGTGTCGATCACGCTCGACAAAGCGACCGCGGCGCAGGCCGCAATCGCGGCGGGCGAGCACGGAATTTGCGTATGGGACGGCGACTTCTACGCAGCGCGTCCCGTGCAGGTGCTGGGATTGACCGGGGGCGGCGGGCTGCTGCGAACGGGGGTTTCAATGTACAACACGCGCGACGAGTTAAACCGTTTGCTGAGCGTGCTGAAAACCCTGTCCTAGGCGCTTCGTGACGGCCGGCCTATGCCAAGCCGGCCGGGCCCCCGGGAGTGTCCGCGCTGAGATCCCGGATAAGGTGCGCCGCCAGACGCTCGGCATGATCACGCAGCTCGGTGGCGGCGGTCGCCTCCCAATGATCGGCGCGCAGCATGGGTCCGAGATAGTAGAGCCTCTCGCTGGCGCGGCCCTTGGCATCCACGCAGGCGCCATACTGCCCCGTGCGCAGACCCAGGTTCAACGCATCCTCCGTTACCAGCCCCGCCCCGCGTAGCCATGACAAGAGCGCATCCGCGGAGCGCTTGAGCACATAGTCAGGACCCGTCGCATTCACAACCAAGTCCACGGTCAACACCGCAAGCGTGTCGCCGCCGCGGGCACGCCAACGCACCTGCAACTGCTCGCCGTGCGGCACGATAGAGTCGATGCGGCCGGCGTTCACCCGCAACTTGCCGTGGCGGCGCAATTCAGCTATGTGATCACCCGCTTGCGGCGGAATACGGTGCCGGTGGGTATCCCAATGCGTCCGCACATGCCGCACGAAGCGCTGTTGCTCGGCGACCGGCAGCCGCCGCCACAGCGACGGCGCCAAGTGACGCAGGAAAGTGATGGCTTCGCGCCAGTCGCCGCCTTCGTTCTCGACTTTGAGGGCGAGCTCACGCGTCATGGCCAGTACGCGCCTGATGGAGCTGCCGCAGGCCAGAAACCCTGCGCGATCCCCTTGTACCTCCGTGGCACGAAATTCGGTCTGCGACTGGGGAATCAATCCATGCCGTGAAATCGTGTGCAGCTGGGGCGAACCGTTCGCACCTCGAGTCAGCGCGGAGACAATGTCCACCATGGTCAACCCACTGCCGATGATCAGCACCGAATGTTCGGCACCCAGCTCCTTCGGCAAATCCCAGGGATCACGCCGGTAGGCGTGATGCCCGCCCACGGCTTCGGCCCATGGCTGAGGCGGCGAAGGGGGATTCCCCAACGCCAGAATCACGCGGTCCGCGATGAGCGGCGGGCGATCGGCGAACTGCGCCATGAGGCGATCGTCCGAAGCGTGCGGTGTGATGCGCAGGACTTCGCCGAAAATGCGCTGCAGCCGCATGTACGGCGCTGCCTTGCGTTCCGCCTTCAGCAGTGCGTCCTGCAGGTAGTCGCCGTACAAGGCGCGCGGCAGGAAATCCTCGCCGCCGACGTTCGGCAGACGGCGCTGCGCGAAGCGCAGAAATTGCAGCGGATCGCCGGAATCGGCCGATAGGCGCACCGCCGGCACATTGAGCAGATAGGGATAATCGCGCTCGGCATAGGCAACGCCGCGGCCCATCTCGCCGCCGCGCTCGATCAGCACGATGTCCGTTGCGTCGGCAGGAGGACTGCGCAACAGATTGGCTGCCAGCACCGTTCCGCAGAACCCGCCGCCCACGATCGCTATAGTGTTGTGCATCCTTAAAAATTCTACCAAGCAGTTAAGTCGTTGTTCCGCTAGCATTCTGCGCAATTCGTGGTCAAATAGCGCATTAATTTCAGCGAGGGGCAGGCCTATGCGACCCAGCAAATTGACCTATTACGCGGACTTCGTCGTCTATCCTGCGGTTATAGTCGGACTTGCAGCGGTTGGCGTGACCCGTGCAACCTGGGCTGGCCGCAGCGAATGGCTGGGGATGGCGGCGGCTGGTTTCGTGATTTGGACCCTGCTCGAGTACATCCTGCATAGAGCGGTACTGCACAAGAGGACCTACTTCGCACCCATGCATGGAGAACATCACGCCGCCCCGCTGTCATACATAGGCACGCCAGCTTGGGTAAGCGTGTCGGTGCTCACAGCGGCCTTCCTGCTGCCCGTCTGGCTGTGGGTGGGGTTTGAGTTCGCGGATGGCCTGACAGTGGGCGTCATGACCGGCTATTGGTGGTACGGCCTCGTGCACCACATCGTCCATCACCACAGTAGCACCCCCTCCCCCTCGTATTTCAACGGCCTGCGGGCCTGGCACATGCGCCATCACTATTCGCCGAAAAGCGGCAACTTCGGCGTCACCACGCCGCTGTGGGACCATGTATTCGGCACCGCCATTAGCGGCGCTGCCAAGGCAGCCGCATCGCCATGAACGCCGCGCTGAGCATGACGAACCCCATGCGCACCGACGGATTCGAATTCGTCGAATACGCGGCGCCAAATCCGGACTTGCTGCGACAGCTGTTCGAACGCATGGGGCTGCCGGCAGTCGCGCGCCATCGCTCGAAGAACGTGACGCTGCACACTCAAGGGGATATCAATTTCATCATCAATGCGGAGCACGATAGCTTCGCGCAAAAGTTCGCGCGCGCGCACGGTCCCTGTGCCTGCGCCATGGCTTTTCGCGTCGCCGACGCCCGCATTGCCTATTCACGGGCCCTGGAACTGGGAGCGACGCCCGGCCCTGCCACTGCCGGACCCATGGAACTCAATATCCCGTCTATCGTCGGCATCGGCGGTAGCTTGATCTACCTCGTCGATCGCTACGGCGACCGCACCATTTACGATGTGGACTTCGTACCCGTAGCGGCGAGCCACGGTGGGTCTACCGCTGAGCCGATCGGTCTCACACGCATCGATCACCTGACCCACAATGTGAGGCGCGGCAACATGAACCTGTGGGCCGGCTTCTACGAGAAGTTATTCAACTTCAAGGAGATTCGTTACTTCAGCATCGAAGGCAAGGAGACCGGGCTGTTCTCTCGGGCGCTGACCTCGCCTTGCGGAAAAATCCGCATTCCGATCAACGAGAGCCAGGATGATAAGAGCCAGATCGAGGAATACCTCAACGAATACAAGGGAGAGGGCATACAGCATATTGCGCTCGGGAGCGACGACATCTATAGCACGGTCGATGCTCTGCGCAGGCGCGGCGTAGAGTTCCAGGACACGCCCGCTACTTACTACGAAGGCATCGACGGCCGCGTTACAGGCCACCGGGAATCCTTGAGCGAACTGCAGACGCGCAGCGTGCTCATTGACGGCAGCGCCTGCGCCGGCATCCTGCTGCAGATATTCACCAAAAATGCGATCGGACCGATTTTCTTCGAAATCATCCAGCGCAAGGGCAATGACGGTTTCGGTGAGGGGAATTTCCAAGCACTGTTTGAGTCCATTGAACTCGACCAGAAGCGGCGGGGCGTCATTTAGGTCGGGCCTCGCGAGGTCGGGCCTCATTTGACGCCACCGAAAAATGGCCGTTGAACTTCGTTTAACTGCCCATATCTAACCTCCCATCGGTCAATTCGACCTGCTGGGGTTCCTTATGCGAAGACTAATAGTTGCTACAGCCCTTGTCGCGGCCGTCACTTTCGCGATCACATCACCGGTATTCGCTGCCGGCGGTCCAACCGTGGAGCAGGTCTATACGGCGGCGCGTAGCGGCCACCTCGATCAAGCCCAGGAGATGATCACTGAAGTGCTGGCGGATCACCCAAACAGCGGCCAGGCGCACTACGTACAGGCTGAACTGTACGCACGCGAAGCCAAGACCGCCCTCGCTCGCGCCGAACTCGCTACTGCCGAGCAGTTGAAACCCGGCCTGCCCTTTGCCAATCCCCGCTCGGTGCAAGAACTCAATGCACGACTTGGATTGCGCAGCGGCGGCTTGAGCTCTGGCGTCATGAGCCCGACGGTCATGCGGTCGGTGCCCGCGGAGCGCCCCTTTCCCTGGGGCACACTACTGATACTCGCGGCCGCGGTCGGCATCTTGTGGATGGTCTTTCGCCGACGCACCAGTTACGCCCAGTACCCGGCGGCGGGTCCCGGCCCGGGCGGCGCACCGGGCGGCTACGGCGCCGGCGGTTACGCTCCCGGCCCAGGCGGCGGCGGCATAGGTTCCGGCATTGCCGGCGGACTGGCCTCGGGTCTCGCGGTGGGCGCTGGAGTCGTAGCCGGAGAAGAACTCGCCCATCATTTCCTCGATGGCGGGCGCGGCAGCGGCGTCATCCCGCCGGCGCAGGCCGGCGACTCCGGCGACTCCGGCAACTCCGACATGGGCGGCTCGGACTTCGGCCTCAATGACCCGGGATCGGGTTGGGACGGTGGCGGAGATTCCGGTGGCGGCGGCGGTGACTGGAGCTAGGCTTCGTAGCGGCCGGGCTAATTGCCCGGCCGCCTCTACGCCAGCACGACGATATCTCCGTACTGCCCGAGCACCGTATCGGCGGTCAATAGTTTAAGCGGCTCGAATATTGCCTGCGCAATGAGGAGTCGATCAAACGGGTCGGTGTGATGCAGCGGCAGCTTGGCCACGCCCGCAGCGTGCGCTACGAGCACCGGAAGCTCCACGAAGCCGCTTGCTGCAATGGCATCGGCTAATTTCTCCGGGTCGGCGTCGATTTTCCCTAGTCGAGTCTTGATCGCAATTTCCCACATCGACGCGGCAGACACAAAAATGCGTTGTGCACGCTCCATCAATTGCTTCGTTGTTGGCTTCAGACGAGGGTCGTCGATGACCGTCCAGATGAATATGTGCGTGTCGAGAAGCAGGCGCATCAGCGCCCCTCGAATCCCGCGAGTACCTCCGCCGGCAAAGACGCGTCAAAGTCAGCCGTGATCTTTATCTTTCCCTTGAGCAAGCCAAATTTTATCTGCGGCCTCACGTCACCCTCTAATCGCGTTATGCGCACCAGCGGTTTGCCGTTGCGGCTGATAACCACATCGTCGCCTGATGCCGCCTTATCAACTAGCTCGGAAAATCGCGTCTTCGCTTCGTAAATATTGACTGGTTTCATACAGCGACTCGGGAATTCTGATCTGGTCTAGTCTAGTCTAGTTATTCTCTAGCGTTCGGTCGTTTATTTAGGCAGCGCGACTGACGAAGTCGAAAGGTTACGCTGCGGTGCCGCAAGCGCGGAGTGCGTACTCACGAGTCCTTTTGCCTTAAAGACGTGCCTCCAGCACCCTATTGAAAGGCCCTTCGGTAGCTCGTCGCACTTTGGAAAATCCGGAGTCCGTGATGATGGCGGAGAGCTTTGCCTGACCTGCCTGAGCACCAAGGCCTTCGCCGACTTCCTGATCGAGCGAGGTGGGAACGCAGATCATGGTTGATGCGTTGTAATACAGTCGCCCCACCGGATTCATGTTCTGCTCAGGCCTATCCCCGGCGATCGGCTCGACAATCATCCAGGTTCCATCCTTCTTCATGATTTTTCGCATGTGCCCCGCGCAGCCTATGTCCGCCACCTTGGCGCCCGTGGTGAGCTTTTGGCTAACCCCGTCCAAAGCGGGAATCCAAGTTTGCACGATGTTATTGACATAGCCCGGTCGAAAAAAAGCACCGGTCGCACAGAACAGACAGCCAGCCGAGTCGCCCCAACGGACACCCGCACCTGAACGGAATGCTGCCTCGACTTAAACTTCTGCTTCGATCATGGCGGCTGCCAAATCGAAGGCGCCCGCGAGATATACCGGACTGTCTTTGTTCACGAAAATCATCGCCTGCTCGGGACTGATGCTGAAACTATCGTTCACCGAATCAAAGTCGGTATAGCCATTGGCGGCTTGTGCAAGTGCCCACTCTCGAACGTAACGCGGCGTCAATCCTCCAACGCGAACCGCAAGATCAGCGGCGGTCGCTGGACCGGCGCTGAGAGCATCGAATAACCCTAAGCGAAATCCAATGCGTGTGGTGGGAACACTGAAGGCGCCGCCAAGGTCACCCAGCATTTTGCCGATGAATGCATTGAGTTTCTGTTCGTTCATTTGAGCCATGCACTTGCTCCTTATGGGCCACGCACTCTAACGTTCTGTTCTGGTGATAGGCACCAAGCATGTCAGCTCTTTGAGCCCGAACAATTGCGCGCTCGTCGCCATCGCCGAACTCACACCAGCGGGCGGATACATCGCTCCCATCACCGTCTACCTGCGCTTCGACCGGGAAGATTCGAGCGATGTCGCAGAGCGCGTGCGCATCGGGCTGGCCGATTTGGGAACCGTCAACCGAGACTCGCACGGCCTGCCCTCGGATGGATACGTTACGGTGCAGAGCGAACGGCTGCCGGGCAGTGGCTCGGATACGCTGCTGCCGATTCATTATCGCCAGTTCGACCAGCCGGCGCCGCCAATTCCGCGGTCCCTCAAGGGTGTCCCAACTAGCCGTTGCGCCCCAAGGCGGCCGCCACCGCATCGTGCAGCGCCTTCATGCCGAATGAGATGTCCTGCACGACGCCATCGACGAAGAAGGTCGGCGTCGCGCGGATATGGCTGCTGCGGCCGCCCTCGATGTGCTCGCGCACCTTCTGCAGGTAAATGTGATCGTCCATCTCAGCGGTATAGCGAGCCATATCTAAGCCCAGTCCCTCGGCATAGTGATACAGATCCTTGTCCTTCAGATGCGCCTGGTTCTGGTACAGCAAATCGTGCATGGGCCAGAACTGACCCTGCCCCGCCGCCGCCTCCGACGCCTCGGCCGCCAGCAGCGCGTGCGGATGGGCCTCCTGCAGCGGGAAATGCCGAAAAATAAAGCGCACCTTGTTGGGGAATCGTTCCAACAGCAGCTTAGGCGTAGTGACCGCCACTTTGCAGCTGGGGCATTCGAAGTCGCCGTACTCGACCAGTGTCACTCGTGCATGTTCCGGGCCCTGCAGGTGGTCGGTGGGTTCCGGAGGCACTGACAGCGCATTTAAATGGACTTGTTGACTCATTGCAGCCACTCCTTGATTTTCACGCCTCACGCCCCGCGCGTAGGCAGTTCGATGGGCCGGATTTTCACACGAATTATGCTCGACCGGCGCAGTAACTGAAGTTCGCCGTCGCGGCCGATCACCGCACCCGAGTAGGCATCCAGCAACGAAGCATCTTCGTCGAAGGAATCTGCAGCGCTCTGCGCGCCAGCCCATTGCGGCGTCAACATGTCAGCCTAAGATGATTTTCGATTGCTGTGCGGCCAGACCCTCCACGATGAGACGGTTGACGCGGCGCACGAAGATCGCCGGATCGTCCAGCTCGCCGCCCTCCGCCAGCATGGCTTGGTCGTACAATACGTACGCCAGGTCGGCAAACGTCGTCTCATCGGCAGTGTCCCGCAGGCGCTCGATCAGCGGATGTTTGGGATTCAATTCGAGAATGGGCAGGGTGGCAAACGGATTGCTCTGGCCCGCCTGCTTGAGAATGCGCCCCATGCGCAGGCTCACGCCGAATTCTCCGGCAACCAACACCGCGGGCGAGTCAGTGAGACGCGCGGATACCTGCGCGCTCGCGATCTTGCCGGACAACACCTTGCCGAGACGCTCCGTCGTATCCTTGAACGCCGACTCGGCAGCGGCCTTTTCCGGCGTCTCGATGGCAGAGGCCACATCGGCGGCGCTACTGGCCACATT
>JAYTXS010000390.1:0-7047 GCA_043742845.1 Gammaproteobacteria bacterium | reverse complement strand
GAGCATTCCCAGTTCGAATTGACGTAGCCGGGTGCAATGCCGTTGACCCGCACCGCCGGTGCGAGCCCACGCGCCAGCTCGCGCGTCAGTCCAGCGAGGCCGGCCTTGGCCGTGGCGTAGGCGGAGCTGCTGCCGCCGCCGCCGAATGCAGCGATCGACACGGTATTGACCACCGCACCATGCGCGGCGCGCAGCGCCCCGGCCAGGGAGTGGGTCATCCAGAAGGTGCTGAGCAGATTGACGCGCAGGATGCGGTCCCAGAAGTCGTCCGTCAGCGCATCGAGGTTCGCCGGCGGTATGGGAGTGCCAGTGCAAGGGGCCCCAGCGTTGTTGACCAGATAGTCTATTCCGCCCAGCTGTTCGAGAGCGCGTGCCGCCACGTCACGGGCGGTTGCCGCCACGCCGAGGTCGCCTGGCGCGGCGATCACGGCCAGTCCCTCGGCGGTGAGGCGCGTCACCGCGTCGGACAGCACATCGGTCGGCAGGTCGTTCATGGCTACCCGCGCGCCACTGCGCGCCAGGCGCTCGGCCGTGGCAAGGCCAATGCCCGAGGCACTGCCCGTGACCAGCGCGCGGCGGCCGCGTAGCTGAAATTCTATTTGTGATGCGCCGATCACGGCGTTGCCTGCCAGCGGATCGGGGCGATCTTCGTGAGCATCCCCACCCAGCCGATGAGTCCGAGCACATTGACACCGGCCGCGATCGCGAAAGCCACGTCGAACCGACCGGTCTGATCGACGAGCACACCGGTGATTACCGGCGCGATGAGCCCGGCCACGTTGCCGGCCGCGTTCTGCACGCCAACCCAGCGACCGGTTGCGGCCGGTCCAGCCAGGATCTGCGGGATCGCGAAGAGCCCGGGGTAGGAACAGCCACTGACGATCTCGAACAGGAACAACGCCGCGATCGAGCCGGCGGCCGGGAGCGACACCATCGCGATCATGCAGGCGATTCCGACCAGGTGGTTCGCCGCCATGACGCTCTTGTAAACCACCGTCGGACTGCGCCCGGCACGAATCCAGCGATCGGCGAGCCAACCCATGGCAAGGGCGCTTAAGGCATTGAGCAAGTATGCCGACGATGCGATCTGCGCCATCGAGCCCAGCGAGAATCCGCGCGACTTCACCAGATAGAACGGCAGCCAGGAGACGATGAAGTAGTAGCCATAGTTGGAGGCAAAGTGGCCGAGCGAGGCGCCCCACAGCTCGCGACGGCGCAGCACTTGTGCAAATGAGGGCTCGCCGACGACCACCGCGGCGCGCTGCGATACGCGGGGCGACAGTTGCGCGCGTCTCCAGGGCCACAGCCAAATCAGGGAAAGGGCACCGAAAGCGATGAACAGCGGTCGCCAGCCCACATAGGCCATCAGCGTGCCACCGAGCAGCGTGCCGACCGCGGGCCCGAGCAGGTAGCCGAAACTCATGATGCCGTTGACAACGCCAAGCCTGCCGACGTCGACGGCGTTGGCGAGTACTTTCGACGCGCAAGGAAATGCGCCGCTCTCGCCGACTCCGAGCAGCAGGCGGAGCCCCAGCAGTGCCAGAAATGTACTGGCAAAACCGGTGGCCAGTGTCGCCAGCGACCAGATTGCGACGCCGACACCCAGCACGGCTTTGGCGCCGTAGCGCTCGGCGAGCCAACCCATGAGGGGCATGCAGGGCACGTAGCTGTAATAGAACGCGGACAGCAGGATGCCGAGCTGGCTCGCGGTCAGATGCAGTTCATCCTGAATCAGCGGTGCGGCGGTCGCGAGGTTGCCGCGATCGATGTAATTGATGAATACCGCCGCTGTCACCAGCAGCACCAGCGACGATGGTCGGGTGACCTTACCCACCGCAGTTGCCTGGTGCGGCACTAGCCTCAATCGACGGTGACAACGACATTGCCGATCACGGTACCGGATTCGACCGCAACATGTGCCTGCGCCGTATCGGCGAGTGCAAAGCGCGCACCGACATGACTAATGAGCTTGCCTTCCCGCAGCGCCTCGTTGACCAGGCGGCAGGCGCGATCGCGCTGTGGCTCGGTCAGCAGGTAGACAAGCATGAGGTGCAGCGTGACGTGATTGAACATCAGCGGATAGAACGGTAGCTGTGGCGTTGGCGCGGCAGCGGAGCCATAGGCCGCAACGACGCCTCCGACCTTCAAGACCTGCATGCTGGTGGGAAGATTGCCACCGAACTCGACCTCGACAATGCGGTCGACGCCTGCGCCAGCGGTCAGGTCCTTGACGGCAGCGACCACGTCCTGCTCGCGATAGTTGATCACATGATCGGCGCCCGCGGTTCGCGCGTGCTGCGCTTTGGCTGCGCCGCTGACGGTCGAAATGACCATTGCACCCGACCACTTGGCAAATTGAATGGCACAGTGGCCCACGGCACCGGCGCCGCCGGTGACCAGTACCGTTTTGCCCTGCAGCGGACCGTCACCGAGTGTTGCGTGGCAGGCGGTCAGGGCGGGGATACCGAGGCAGGCGCCCGTCTCGAAATCGATCCCGGCTGGCAGCGCAACCGCCTGGGCGGATGGCAGGCAGACATACTGCGCGCACGTGCCGAATGGGCGTCGCCACGCGGCATTCCATGTCCACACTCTTTCGCCGATCCGGGTGGCGCTGACGCCTTCACCCACGGCGTCGATGATTCCGGCGCCGTCCGAGTGCGGGATGATGCAGGGAAAAGCGATGGCGCCGCGCGCTCCCGAGCGGCCCTTGACATCGGAAGGGTTGACCCCGGACGCATGAATGCGCACCCGCACCTCCCCCGGTCCGGGCTGGGGCATCAGTCGCTCACTGAGCTTGATGACGTCGGCTGCCGGTCCAACGGCTTCGTAATAGGCTGCTTTCATTGTCCTTAACCCTAGTACTGGTAGTGACGCGCGGCAATTGATCTTTTTTGGTTAGACATGAGATAAACTCATGCAAAATATGCGCACAATTCCACCGCTTAATGCGTTGCGTGCCTTTGAGGCGGCTGCTCGAACCGATTCTTTTAAGGAGGCCGGAATCGAGCTCCACGTGTCGCAGTCGGCAGTTTCGCACCAGATCAAACATCTCGAACAGGTGTTGAAAGTGCCGCTGTTCGATCGCGGTGGGCGCGGTGTCACGCTGACCGACGCGGGGCGCACCTTGCTGCCGTTCCTGCAACAAGCCTTCGATTCGATCAGCGATGGCACGCGGTTGCTGACGCAGCCTGCGCGCGAGGACGTTCTTACGGTAAGGATGTACTCGACCTTTGCAGTGCGCTGGCTGGTCTCACGCCTGCATCGTTTCCAGGAGCGTCACGCCGATATCAAAGTGCGGCTGATGACCTCGCAGGTCGATCCGGTATTCCCTGATCGCGACGTCGACCTTGCTGTGGTGATCGGGCAGCCACTGCGCGGGGGCCGCATCCACTACCAGTATTTGTTCAGTCCCACCATATTCCCGGTCTGCAGCCCGAAGCTTATCTCGGAGAGAAAACCTCCAAGAAGGCCGAGTGATCTGGCCGCATTCACGATCCTGCAGGTCTACCCATCAGCGGGCGATTGGGTGACCTGGATTGCTGCCACTGGCGCCAAGGGAATCGATCCAGACGCCGGCCTGCGTTTCGATAGCTACGATCATGCGCTGCGCATGGCCGCGCGCGGCATGGGTGTGGCGCTTGCCATGCAACCGTATGTCGACGAGGACCTGGCGGCAGGCCTGCTGGTGGCGCCGCTACCTCGGCACGCCGTGCCGTCGCCGGGTGACTGGCACCTAGCCTACGTGTCCGAGTACCGGCGGCTGCGCAAGATCGAGGAGTTCCAATCCTGGCTGCTTGAGGAGATTGTCGCGGACGAGAGCCTCGCGCCCTTGCGTCGGACCGATCGTACAGATTAGTATTTCTCAATGATCAAACTTGACTCTCTGCTTTGCTTCACCAACGGGGTCACCGTGCAGCCGATTGGCAAGACACCTTTCGGGGAGCGAACCACCTATGTCGTCGGCGAGGGGACTTTTGCGGGTGCGCGTTTGAATGGACGAGTACTGGCAGGTGGAGGCGACTGGTTTGTGCGTGGTAGCGGAGACTTGGCCAGGCTCGATGTGCGCAAGACGCTGGAAACGAACGACGGCGCGCTGATCCACGTGACCTATACGGGTTTGTACAAGTTTGATTCAGAAGTGAGTCGCAAGCTTGCCGCGGGCGGCGACGTGCAATTCGGCGACACCTTGTTCATGGCGCAGGTGCAGTTCGAGACTGGTGATGAGCGATATGCGTGGCTCAACGAGACGCTGGCTGTCGCCGAGGCGCGCGAGACCTCAAGCGGTGTCGAATACCAGCTCTATGCTATGTCACACGCCTGATAGCACACGTCCCGACGCTACGGGCGAGATCCCTCGTGACCTGGCGCATCTATCGCCGTAAGGGAGCGGTGCCGTCACGGAATCGACGGTGGAATGGGCGAGAGTCGCAAGCCAAATCCCCAAAATTCTCGCGCTTGTGATCCCTGGCCCGCGTTAATTTTGCGGCTGAGCGCGAGGATCAGTGGTCGATCTCGAGCTTGTTCTCGGGCATTGTCCTCGTGATTGCGTAATTGACATCGGACTTAGGTCCCGGTAATACTAGGAGTATGAAAGTCGCCGTCTCTATTCCTGATGACGTCTTCGCCGATGCTGAGGCGCTCGCCAAACGCCTGAAAAGCTCAAGAAGCGAGATCTACAGCCGAGCGCTCGGAGAGTTCATCGGCCATCACGCGCCGGACCGTGTCACCGAGTTGATGAACGATGTCGTCAGGGATGTTGCGCCGGAGCCGGACGCGTTTAGCGCTGCAGCAGGAAGGCAGATCTTGAAGAAGATCGAGTGGTAATCGGACAGGGGGAGATTTGGTGGGCGGATCTCGGCGAGCCAATTGGTTCCGCGCCAGGCTATCGATGCCCCGTTGTGGTCGTGCAATGCGATGCACTGAATATCAGTCGGATCGGCACCGTCGTCTGCGTGCCACTGACGAGCAATGTCAAATGGGGGCGAGCGCCTGGGAATGTCCTGTTGTCCGCTGGGGCGACCAGATTACCAAAAGATTCTGTTGCGAATGTGTCTTTGATAGTCGCCTTGGACAAGCGCCAGCTTGTCGAGCGGGTAGGGAAAATGTCGAGGCGCCAATTGGAACTCGTCTTGTCTGGAATCGACGTGATTGTCGGTCGATAATTATCTCACTCTGCAGCAACTCTCGTTGCAAGCTGCACGTTTTATGGAATCTTGGCCGGAATCCTTTGTCGTAGCCACATTGGCGGAACTTGGCCTGGGCGTGCAATCAATGCTGAAAGTGCCGTTTTTCCCGGCTTGCCGGCACCTGGATGACAACGGCGCCGTAAGTAAACGGTAGACCTGTCGCTGCGCGCGGGTCGCGGCAGATGGTCCAGGACAAATCCGTGGGTTCCATCTTAAGGTCTGCTGCCAGTGTCGCTCGAGGATGCATAACGGGCAGCATACCCGCGGTTCAATCGACGCGGGGGCCGAGCGGCTTTTATGCGCGAGGTTTGCCGTGCGCTGCGCGCACTTTGCCGCGTAATCCGCGCGCTGCGGGCTTGCTCGTGATTGCACGGATGGCATCCGAGAGCGGGCGCGCCGCCGCGTCATAGCCCGCCCAGGGCTTGGATGTGCGCAACAGCTTCGGCGCCGTCCTTACAGTAAATTGCTTGGGGTCAAGCCCGCGGCGCACCGTCCGCCAATGTATCGGCATGGACACCGGCGCCCCCTCGCGCGCGCGCGGCGACATCACAGCAACCGCCGTCGCGGTGCGATCGTTTCGCAAATAATCCAGGAATATCTTGCCGACACGCTGACTCTTCGACATGGTATCCAGATACTTGCTGGGGCTGTCCTGCGCCATCTGGGCACAAATGATATGCGCGAAGTTCTTGGCGATGGGCCACGCAACAGCGGCCTTACCCCCTGTCAACGGAGTCACGACGTGCAGGCCCTTGCCACCGGTGGTTTTGCAGAACGATTCAAGCCCAGCCGCCTGGAGCCGCTCTCGGATCTCCAGCGCGCCAATGACGACCGCATCGAAATTCACATCCGGCGCAGGATCTAAATCGAAGACCAATCGCCCGGCGACCTCCGGGTTGCCGGGGGCGCAATTCCAGGGATGGATTTCCAAGGTGCCGATCTGCGCCGCTGCGGCCAGGGCTTCGACTCGATCGATCTGTACGTAGGGAGCTTTGTCGCCGCGCACTTTCACCGTGGTGAACAGTTCTGACATGCCCGGCATCGCATGTCGCTGGAAGAACGATTCGCTGCCGACTCCATGCGGTACCCGAACCAGCGAGCAGGGGCGTCCTTGCAGATGCGGCAGCATCCACTCGCCGACACTCTCGTAGTACTGTGCCAACTGAAGTTTCGTCACAGGCTTCCCATCGCCTGCATCGGGCCACAACGGTTTATCCGGTTTCGAAACGGTCACACCCTCGACCACGGCTGAGCCGGGGATTCGGGGATTGATGGCTTTGGCGGGGCGGGCGCGAGCCCGAGTGCGCGAAGGATTTTTGTGCATAGGATCCAGTGCCTCCGTGATGGCAGCCGCTGCGGCAGCAGGAATTTCGGCGACGACGTCGCGTGCCGGCTTGTCTTGGCGCAACCCCTTAAATGCAGCCTGACGAATCATGCCGCCGCCGGTCCAGCCCGCGAATTCAATTTCGGCCACCAGTTTAGGCTTGAGCCAACGAACGTTGATCTCTTTCGGCGGTGCGTCATCGCCTACGAACGGACTCGTTGCCTGCGTGAATTTCTTGAGCTGCGGCAAGAGCAGTTGCGCAACGTCGCGTCCATAGCCCGTACCGATCCGTCCCACGTAGGACAGTTTGCCGCCGCGGTACACACCGGCCAACAAGGATCGTACCGTGCCTGCCTGCGTGGTCCATCCTCCCAACACCACTTCCTGACCGGCACGGCATTTCGTCTTGGTCCAACTACCGCTGCGGCCGGAACGGTACGGCGCATCCAACTGTTTGGAGACGATACCCTCGAGCCCCATTTTGCAGGCCGATGCGTACACAGCCGCCGCGCTCGACAGCAGATGCGCCACGTAGTG